>DATHPL010000483.1:0-56554 GCA_035483915.1 Bradyrhizobium sp. | reverse complement strand
ACACGGAAGCGAGCGGGGGAAGCGAGCATGTAACCCTGTTAATCCCTCAACATTGAGGTTGCGTAAAGCAGGGACTGGTAGGCGGCACTGGTGTCGGGAATGAGGCTTTGCCTTGGCGGGCCTGGTCGCTTAAAGGTTTAGACGGCGCGGCTGGCCCGGCTCATTCCCCGGACTCAAAAACTGCGCTAACTATTTGATCCCATGATCAAAGCGGACGTGGCGGAATTGGTAGACGCAAGGGACTTAAAATCTCTCGGCGCCGCTGAAATTACTCATCTTTCCGATCTAACGCGGGCAGGCAATCCGCACGAAGCGGGAGAAGACCCGGCCGTATTGTCTAACACGCCGCCGCCTCTTCCGCTGGCTGGCAGGCCCTCGAAAACGTGGGCCGACGTCTTCTTACCGGCATCGATAAACCGCAGGACGGACCGATGCAGATTACTTCAGACCGCTATCGCGATCTGGTCTCTTTGCGCGGCTGTGAGCACAAAGCCCTTGAGGCCACCGTCGGGCTCGGCGAGCCGCCGGAACACGCCCGCGGCTCCTTATCCTTGCTGCCGCTTGTGCCTTCGAAAGAGAGCTGACTGACCTTCTGCCTCGGCTAACCAACTTGCTTAATCTGATTGTTCGTACAGCTTCGAGGAGCCGCCGCATTTCCAGCTAGTCGCGCTCTAGGCATGGCCAGCTCTGCTTGTCGCCCTTTCAACACTGATCGCACCTATTCCTGCACGTGTGTCCTGAAGACGATGAGGCAAAAATCAAAGTTCGGCCTTTGATCTCGAGCGGCTTGAGCTTTGCTCCACATGTTTTCTATCGCTAAATCCGTCCTCCGACCCCACACTCAGAAGCTACGGTTTGCGCGGTGACTAAGGTAACATCGCGGAACTAGCGCCAACAGCCTTTGTCGCGCTGCTAGTTGTCGCGCCATCGCTTTGAACGATCGGATACAAAGACGAACAGTCAGCGGCGGAGAGAGTGTCAGTCAATCCCCCTTGGAAGATAAAGCATTTTCGACCGCCTCTAGTCAAAACCCACCATTTGAACTGCGGCCGCCAAATCGGATTTCGCCTCCGGAAAAAGCCTATCCCGCCAACTGAAGCGCTCGGTGATATTCGGTGGGCATCCGCAGGCTCACAGTTCGCCCTGGGCGACGCATTTATCCGATGATCACACTTTCCATCGGTTGCGTTTCTGGTTTTGAACGTCTGCCTGACTTTCCGAGTCAGATATCGAAACATGTCGCTCGGCTTCTTGCGCCAGCATTGCAGCGGTTCATATCCGTCCTCCGACAAGCACATGTTGCAGGAAACGCAAGCGACGCCCTGCTGACCTTCGGCAAGTCGGGCTGGCAAGTCGGGCTGGCGAATGAAGGGCCGGGCCAGCGAAAGGAAATCGGCATCGCCGGAATCAATGACATCCGTCATGACGTCCGCGGTGCGGATGCCGCCGACCAGGATCACAGGCGTGTGGCAGATTTTCTTGAGCTCGCGAGCGAAGGGCCGATAGTAGGCCTGAGGGCCTGACGGGCGCCAAAGTCGCGGAAATAACCAATCCTCAACGGCTCGCCTGGCCGACACGGCCACATATGGCCTGATGTTACGCAAGTAAGAATCCATGATGCCGAAGCTGACCTCGATGGCGTCCACTCCCAGATCGGCCAGTCGTTTAGCGAGCAAAAGTCCCTCGCTTTCCTCCAGACCGCCAGGGACGGCGTCCGCAATTCCCATCCTTGCCGTGACAGGGAATTCTGATCCGACCGTTTCCCGGACTGCGTGATAAACGCTTACGGCAAACCGCCCTCTGTCCTGCGGATTTCCACCCCAATTGTCGGCACGGCGGTTGGTGATGGGAGAGGCGAATTGCGAGATGAGGTATCCATTTCCACCGTGAAGATGGATCCCATCGAAACCGGCATCGCGAATCCGCCGGGCCGCGCTGCCGAAAGCTGCTACAACCCGTTCGATGTCCGCCAGGGACATTTCCCGTGCCTCGGTTTCGAAGATGGCGTTCTGCGAAATGGAAGGCGCAAGAGGCGTAAAACCCGGCATTACTGACTGAGATCCGGCGTGCGAAAGCTCGGCAAAGATCAGTCCACCGTGACGATGCACGGCTTGCGTCAACTTCTTCAGCCCCGGAAGCAACGCGTCGTCGTAAGCGCCGGTTTGTCGCGGCGAACACTGTCCATCGCTGGTGACGTAGATGTGCCCGGTTATAATGAGACCGGCGCCTCCCTTTGCGAGGTCAGTATAGAGCTCGACCAGTTGATCAGTGACCGCGCCGTCGACGGTGGCCATGGTCTCGGACGTCGCAGCCCGGATGATCCGGTTTTTCAACGTCAACGAACCAATTTTTCCGGTTGTTAGGTATGACCTGGTCTGCAGCATCGGTTTACTTCCATGGCCGGGCGCAAATCGCGACGTCCGCGCCCTCCTTCGCCAACACTTGCGCGATCGCATCGCCGATGCCTTCGCTCCCGCCGGTTACGAGAACGGCTTCTCCCTCAAGCTGAAGGCCCATTGTGATTTATTCCCGTCGTTTTTGGATGACTTTCGTAAAATCAGGTATTCGTTTCGAACGAACCTCAGGAGCTTTGGCGGGGTTTTCCTCTCACGATCGCTCTTCGCGAACGTAGGGCTGGCCTAAAGCAGCGGGCGCTTCAGAAGCGGGACGGCTGCCAAGCGCCTGCCAGATCATCACGGCAAGCGTGGCGAGATAAGGCGCCATCACGAGATAGTATTGAGGCAATTTGACACCGGCCGCGTTGAGTTGCGGGATCAATGCTTCGATTCCGCCGAACAGAAATGCACCGGCGACGGCCTGCATTGGTTTCCACCGCGCAAAGATCACCAGCGCAACGGCGATCCAGCCGCGACCGCTGGTCATACCTGCTATCCAAAGCTTGGCGCTGACGACGGACAGATATCCCCCTGCCAAACCGATCAACGTCGCTCCAGCCGCGATCGCCAGGACACGAGTCCCCGTGACACTGATTCCGGCAGCATCGGCCGCTGCGGGGTTTTCTCCAACCGCGCGCAACCTCAGACCGAGATTGCTCGAGAGGAGAACGCGGTTCACAGCCCAGCAGATCGGAAGCAATAGATAGATAAGCACGTCATGCCTGAAAAAGATCGGACCGACGATCGGGAGGTTTTCCAGTGGTCCAAGCGGCAGATCCGGCATTCCCGCGATCGCCTGATTCTGCCATCCGGCCAGTGTGCCGATCAGATTCGTCAATCCCTGACAGAAAAATACGAGCGCCAGGCCGGCAATCACCTGGTTGACCCGCAAGCCCACGACAAGCCCCGCAAAGATGAGTGAAACAAGCCCGGCCGAAATCATTGCGATCAGCAATGCGGCGATGTCCGAACCACCAGTCAGGATGTAGGCGCCCACACCGGCAAGCGCGCCCACCAGCATCAAGCCTTCCGCTCCAAGGGACAAGACCCCGGCTCGCTCGCTGATGATCAATCCGACCGATGCCAGCGCGTAGGGTAAAGCCAGCGCGGGAATGCTCGCAAACCATGTGACAAGAAAATCCTGCATCGTTGCCTCGGTTGTCAGCGTTGTAGGATAATGCGGTGGCGAACGAAGAAGTCGGCACCGGCGACACACATCACGATAATCGCCTGGATGAGTTGCACCATGGCGAAGGGTATCTGGTAGAAAATCTGCAGACTCTGTCCGACCACGAACA
This sequence comes from Bradyrhizobium sp., assembly GCA_035483915.1. Lineage (GTDB taxonomy): Bacteria > Pseudomonadota > Alphaproteobacteria > Rhizobiales > Xanthobacteraceae > Bradyrhizobium. The sequence goes on along the minus strand of DATHPL010000483.1, from coordinate 52,860 downwards.
GCGTGGCAACAAGCATGGCAACCAGGCCGGCCACCAACGGATTGCTCTGCGCGAGGAACGCGATCAGAACGCCGGAAAAGCCATATCCTTCAAAAAAGCCCTGGGTCAGCCGTCCTTCCATGCCGGACGGAACAACAAAGCCGGCGAGACCCGCAATGGCCCCGGACGTCAGGACAACCGCGGCGACAATCCGGCCGGTCCTCACTCCCATCCGATCCGCCATTGCCATGTTTGCGTGGATGAACCGCAGATAGAACCCTGCGCGACTGATCTGAACCACCCAGAAGGCAAAGAGCACGGTAACGATCGCAAGCATCATGCCGGACTGCAGCCAGCCGGCCATAACAGGAAGCCTCTCGGTCGCACTGTAAGCGGCCGAATGTGGGAATGAATCGACGGGATCCTTCCACGCTCCGAACAGCAAATCGTAGAGCGCGTATTGCGCGACATAATTGAGCAGCAGCGTTGCAATGATTTCGTTGATCTTGAGAAAGAACTTCAATGCCAGCGGAACGGCAACCCAGACCACGCCAGCAAGCGCCGAAGCAATCGCCATCAACAGCAGCCTGCTCTCATCGGGGCCGACCTTCCCGAGAGAAATGGCTGTGGCCGCGATGCCGCCCATCACCATTTGTCCCTCGAGGCCCAAATTCCAGAATCGCGCGCGGAAGGCGATAGATGCAGCGATCCCGACCAGAATCAGCGGAGCCGACTGGTTCAGGATCGCCCGGAGGCTTTGTGGGTCGGCAACCGCCGTTCCGAACTCGGTCAGGAGGCTGGACGGTTCGACGCCGGCGGCTGCCAGAATGATGGCCGACAAGACTAGTCCGAACAGCGCAGCCAAAATGCTGATCAGAGCGCGAGCCCAAAGGGGCATCTCCAATCGCAATTCCAGAACGAACTGCCGCCTGCGCTTTGCCGCGCGGCTAACCTGCAAGGTCGAATTCGGCACACCGGCGCTGGTGATCTGATCAGACATGACCCACCATGGCGCGTCCGATCGCATGGCGCTCGGCAGGGGCGTCGAATTCGGCCACGATCTTTCCAGCCGTCATCACGCCGATCCGATCGGACAAGCCAAGCACCTCGTCCAGATCCTCACTGATCAGAACCACGGCTACTCCATCATCCCGGGCAGCGAGAAGTCGCCGATGAATCGCAGCGCAGGCGCGCACATCCAACCCTCGGCTCGGACTATGCACCACGATAATCGACGGCTCACGACTGAACTCCCGCTCCATAACAAGCTTCTGAGCGTTTCCGCCGGAAAGCAAACCTATCCTTTGAAAGACGCTGCGCACGCCTTGCACGTCTGCCTCGCGTATCGCCGCACCGGCGAGATCGCGCATCGAGGCCCGGTTCACGAAATACCAAGGTCCGCATCGCCCCTCATGCACATGTGCGATCGCATAATTTTCCGCTACCGAAACCGACGACGCTATTGCCTGTCCGTGTCGATCCGCTGGCACTGTGGCAAATCCTGACTCGATCCGGTCGCCCGCCCCACCCGATGTCAGATCGAGATGCGCCCCGTCTGGCTGAACAACTTCGATGGTCCCCGCAGTCGGCTTTCGGGCTCCCGCCAGGATATCGGAGAGCTCCGTCTGGCCGTTGCCGCCAACGCCTGCAATTCCGTATATTTCTCCTGCACGCACGCTGAAGCTGACCTGGCGAAGCCGCGGACGTTCGGGCGGCCCATATGAAAGCTCTCGCAGGATGAGACGTTCCCCGCCCGAAGGCTGTCCTCTTCGGCTTGGCGGTACGATCCTGGAACCCACGGCAAGCGTCGTAAGCTCGTCGCTCGATACGGCTCTCGCATCGAGCGTGGCAACCGTACGCCCAGCTCGCATCACAGTAACCCGGTCGGCAAATGCCTGCACGTCGCGGAGCTTGTGAGTGATCAGAACGGCCGCGATGCCGGAGCGCGCCAGATTGCTTATCGTCTGTAGCAGTTTGGCGGCTTCGTCGTCGGCGAGGACGGCGGTCGGCTCATCCAGGATCAGAATGCGTGCGCCGCTGACCAACGCCTTGAGAATCTCGACACGCTGCTGCTCGGCGATCGACAACAGGCCTACAGGCTGCTGGAGATCGATCGCGAAGCCGACCGCATCGGCATGTTGCCTGATGTCGCAACTGACTTGGGCGAGTCCTTGCCGATAGCTCCCGCGCGGACTCGCGAGCATGACATTTTCGACGGCGTTGAACCGGCTCACCAGCTTGAAGTGCTGATGAATCATCCCGATGCCATGAGCTATCGCGTCCCGAGGACCGGAGAATGAACAGGCTTGCCCATCGATCACAAGAGATCCGCTATCGGCGGAGTAAAGACCCCCCGCAACGTTCATCAACGTCGACTTGCCGGCGCCGTTCTCGCCCAGAATAGCGTGCACTTCGCCCCAACGCACATCGAGGCTGGCCTCGTCCAGAGCCCGGAAGGAGCCGAAGCTCTTCCGGACACCGGACATCTCTAGGGCAAGATCTGCTCTCAAAGCGATAACTGCATTTGGTGGCTGATCAGTTTTGGGTCACGACTCCCTTGACGTACCAATCCATCTTCCAGAGATCGGCGTCGCCCAGGACCTTGCCGTCCGGCACTCGTTCTTTCCCGTCGCGGTCCAGAAGGGGCCCCTTGAAGATCTGCCTGCCGTCGATGATCTCCTTGCGGGCAGCCATGATCTTGTCGGCGACGTCTTTCGGCACAGCGCTGTTGCAGCAGGCGATGTCGGTACCACCACCCTTGATCCCTGGGAAATCGCCGTACTGATCCGGCGTCCACTTACCGGAGGCGATTTTTTTCAGCTCGGGCACGAAGAAGCGATCCCACACCCAAACGGACGAACAGAGCGTCGCCTTCGGCGCGAACTCGCGCAGGTCGCGGTTGTGACCGGTGCCGTAGATGCCGCGCTCCTGCGCGACGATCTGCGTCGTGGATGTATCGATGTTCTGGCCAAGTATGTCGGCCCCTTGGTCGATCAGAGCTTTTGCAGCGGTCCGCTCCTTGACGGGATCGTTCCAGGCACCAGTGAATACCGCCGTCACCGTCGCCTTGGGATTTACCGCCTGCGCGCCGAGCGCATAAGCGTTGATCGTCCAGTTGACCAACCCGAGCGGATGAGCGGCGACAAAACCGATCTTGCCGGTCTTGGACATGGCGCCTGCGGCCATGCCACAGAGATATTGGCTTTCGTAGGTCCGTCCGTAAACCGATCCGAGGTTCGGGCCATGTTGCGTGCCGGAGATGTCGATGAACGCGACGTCGGGATGCTTCTGCGCGAGCGACTTGAATGCATCCGAATAGCCAAACGAACTCCCAATAATGACGTTGTAGCCACGCTGGATGTAAAGCTCGGCCGCTGGCTCGATCTTTGCAGCTTCATCGGGCACGTTTTCGACGAAGGGAATTTTGACGTTCAGATCTTTTTCGATCTTCACTCTCGCCTCGTCGACGGCCTGTTGCCAACCACCGTCGTTCTTGGCGTTGAGGTAGATCCAGGCCGGCTTGATCGGCCCCTTGAGTGCGAACTCCGCAGATGCAGCGGTTGCGCTTGCAGCCGCAGCAACCGTAAGAAGGATCGAAATATTTCGAAGCGACGATTTCATGGCTTCCCCCTTTCTTGAACTCCGGACTTTGATTACAATTCAAACTTATGCTGCGTGATTAAAAATGACAAGTCCGATTGGACAGCCGCTTTTTGCCTTTTACGTGGGCAACCCTACAGCTAGGAGCGTTGAAATGGACATCTATGTTTATGGGCAACGCCGCGTCCTGCCGGCTGGCTTTGAGGAATTCACCTCGCTCGCGCACACCGCCGTCATTTGCATCGATCTGCACGAGGGGCACCTCGCCGACGATCCCGACTGCCCCTGTCCCGCACCCAGGGCGCGCGAGATCGTCAAGCCGGTCGATGCCTTCCACCGGTCGGCGCGTGCCTTGGGCGTTCCAGTCATTCATGTTCGCAGCGAACTGCGAAAGAACGGCGTCGATGACGTCGCCGGAATCCCGTCCGCCTGGCGGATGGTATTTCCGCTTCACGTCGGCGCGATACCCAATTCGGACGCGCACGCGATCGAAGGGAGCAAATGGACGAAGTTTGCCACCGAGGTCGGCGAGAACGATCTGATCGTCGATCGAAAAAAGCGACTCTCGGCGTTCTATCCGACTGATCTCGATTTTCTATTGCGCAACCTCGGAACCAGGCGTGTTGTTTTCACGGGCTGCATGGCAGATTGCTGCGTCCTCAACAGCGCATTCGACGCCAGCAATCTCGGCTACCGGACGATCGTCCTGGCCGACCTCGTTCGGGGAACCGATCCAGAGCTCGAAGAGGCCGCGCTGAAGATCGTTTCGTTGCATCTGGGACTTGTTGCCGACAGCGCCGAGCTTTTGCAGTGCTGGCAGAGCCAGAAAAATTCAGTCTGACTAAGGGGAAAAAAGAGGGGCCGGTGGCCCCTCTTTTCTTCCGTCGTGATCAACGTCCGTCCGGACCGCCCGACATCATGCCCGACGGAATTTGGCGCGGTCCAAAGATCGCTTTAGCGACATCGCCGACGGCCTCGACCTTTTCCTCGATACCCTGGAAGCAGACGATCCGGCATGGGCAGGCTTCAAGTCCTTCATAACGCCACGGGAAGGCACCGATGACCGCGCGCTGGTTCAGCATCAGCTCGATGTCGCCGCCGACGTTTTCCGCATGAATAAGGCCTTCCTGGAACGCCTGCGAATGGAACGGGAAATAGTCTTCCACGACCTTTCGGCCGGAGCGCTTGTGCGTGTACGAGTTCTTACCGAAAAACTGGTCGCAGCTCATGCCCACCTTTTCCTCGAACTGCTTGGCCAGGTCCGGCCGCATACGGCGGATCGTCGTGTTCATGGCGTGATCGCCGGATCCGCAATCGATCCCGAACCACTTGATCTTCTTTTTCAGCATCCAATCGAGCAGTTCCTGCTTTCCGCCCGGATGCATGCAAAAATACTTCACTAGATCCTGCTCCGGCTTGCCTTCCCAATAACGGTGCCAGCCGGTGTGAATGATAAGAATGTCGCCGTCCTTTACTTCAACGGGCGCGCTTTCGATCATCTCGGGCGTAATGACCGCCCAGTCATCCATGTGCTTGGACACATCCACCACGGCGCCCGGACCGACGAGAAAATCCATCGGATAGGACGCCATGTCGCCCATGCCATCGGTGCCGTGCATGGCGCCATCGATATGGGTGCCGACATGAAGCGCGGAATCGATCCGCTGCGCGACGATGTGGATCGTCTGTAGGTTCTGCGCATAGTACATCTTGTTGCCGGCATATCCGACCCAGCCCGGCGTGTGTACGTTCATCAGATGAGACAAGTCGACGATCTTCATCGTGTGATTCCTTTCGGTACGAGTTAAGAAGCCTTTTTAAAGAGGGAAGCGAGCCATGCCTTTAGGGCGGCGAAAAACAGCGAGGTCGGGTTGAGCGGCTTGACTACTCCCGATCCGCCCGAAGTCGCCGGCGTGGCGGCGCCTGGCGCGGCTTGGACGCCACCCGCGGGCGCGTTTCTCTGACCGAGTTCCGCCTCGGCGTTCCTGACGAATTCGGCAACAAGCTGATTGGCGATCTCGGTCAACAGACCGGTTCTTCCAAACTGAGCGATACTACCGGAGAGCTGGACGTCGGCGACGACATCGACGCGCGTCGCGTTTCTCTCCGGAGCGAGCGTGCACAGCATCGACATCTTGCCGCGGCTGGCACCTTTCCGGTCGACGCCCTTGCCGTCGAACGCGACCTTCTTGGCATCTTCGTCGTACTTGACCTTGGCTTCACCTTCGAAGCTCGCTTGAAACGGCCCGACTTTGGCAGAGACCTTGCCGCTAATGGCGCCGTCGTCCTTGGTGCCGAGATATTCCGCCCCGGGCAGACATTTCGCCACGGCGGGCACGTCGTGAAAGAAATCCCAGATGGTTGATAGCGGTTGCGATACGACGAAATTCTGTTTGATTTCCATAACTGGTCTCCGGCTCTATCAGAGCACGCAATCCCGCGAGTGCACGCCGTCAATATCGGCTCGGCGGTCTTTGCGGGAATTTACCAATGCCAAGCGATGCCGCGCTGCCAGGGTCGGCGCGGCCGATCCGGTGCGGTGACCGACCGCCCGATCGATAGACGCAAGCGGTCGACGGCGATTTGCGGGAGGCGCAAACGCCTCAACTGCAAATTGGACAACCGCCATTCTCACCGGCCCGGCGGCTCCGCATCTGCTGGAATCGCGCCGACCTTCTTCAGCAGAGGAACATCGGCCGGCGCAGGCCCGCCAACACTCACGATCTCGACGCCGCGGTCGGCAGCAACCGCATGCTTGATCCCGACCGGCACATGCACCGCGCAACCTGCGTGGAATGGCAGGTGAACGTCATTGGTATAGTCGTGGATCGTGCCTTCGCCTTTCAGGATAAAAATCGTGTCTTCCGAGATGGTATGGACGTGCGGAACGTTGGCCTCTCCGGGTTCGAGCACAACGTAGTTCAAATTCGCGGTCCAGGCACCCGTGCCGGGCCAGACGACGAAACGAGCGTCCTTGGAGATGAAGGGCAGACGCAAAGTAGGGGTATCGCGGTGGAATACTCGAATTGCCATTGACGCCCTCTTCAGCTCTTCAAGGCCGCGTAAAGGCTCGCGTCAGCTGGACACGGACCACCAAGCAGATTCATTCCCGATGAACTCGCGACAAACTGATAACGATCTTTTGCATCGATATGGACCATTCCGCCTTCGGCCAATTCCTGCGATTGACCGCTACTGACGTCCAGCACAGAACCCCGCCCCTCCAGGACGTAGTAGGCTGCATCGCTTTCCGGGTGACAAAGTTGAATGGTCTTGGAGTTGTTACCCAAATTAATGACCTGAAAAGTGCGGTAGTGAGCTCCCATCCCCGGCCAAATGACGACTTTGGCGTTGCCGACCCCTTCCACGATAGGTATCTCTGGGGAATGAATTGTGTCGACGACCTGAATCGACTCACTCATGTTGGTTTTTGCTCCCTTTCAACTGGGTTCAAATTTATATAACTAAATTGAAAAACGCAATCCCAGTTGGTAAGGGCATTGCTGTTTACCGGCAAAGACATGGAAGAGGTCAATTCAAGTGGCTCGCACAAAGGGCGTCGCAATGGCGTCGATTGAAGAAACATCGAACGCGGTGGTTGCCGCGATCGGAAACCGCCTGCGGAGCCTGCGGCTGGAGCGCGAAATGACGCTTCAGGATCTCGCCGAAATCACCGACCTCAGCCCCTCGATGCTGAGCCTAGTTGAGCGAGGGCGAGCCGCACCGTCGATCCAGTCGCTCATTGTTATCGCCAACGCACTCAACGTCACGATGTCAGATCTCATCGTTTCGTCCCCGCCAGATGAGGAGCGCATCGTTATTCGGGCAAGCGATCAGCCCTTCGTAAAGACCGCGCAGAACGTCATCCGGCGTGTGCTGCGGGAGGACCGCTCAAGGGGAATTTCGCTTGCTATCAACGAATACGAACCGGAAACTGGCAGTTCACTGAAGCGCGGGGCTCACAGCGGATTTGAGTACGGCTTCGTACTCGAAGGTGCGCTGACGATCGAGCTCGAGAACGTGACCTATCAGCTCAAGGCCGGCGATCTCATCGCATTTGAATCAAAGCGGCCCCACAGGTTCTGGAACAACGGAACGAAGCGCGTCAGGACGCTCTGGATCAATCTCAAGGGCGACTGACAGTCGCCTTGGGATATTTTCGGACCATGGCATGCAATTTGCTCGGTCCGATTGGAAGGCAATCGACCAATCCCGGCGATTGCAATGCATCGTCGACCGCAGCGCCGATTGCGGCGCCTACGGCGGTCAATCCGCCTTCGCCGGCACCGCGCACGCCGAGCGGATTTTGTGGGCTGGGGCAATCCTCCCGCAGGTACATTTCGATCGTCGGCGTCTCGTTGCTCGTCGGAATGAGATAGTCGGCGAAACTGGTCGCGAGCGGTTGCCCTGCTTCATTGTAGACGAACTCTTCGAGAAGGGCTCCGCCGATTCCCTGAACCGCTGCGCCGGCTATCTGACCGTGCACGAGCATGGGGTTGATGGCGCGGCCAACTTCGTAGCCGACGATATACCGCTCGACCTTCACCCCACACGTCTCTGGATCTACCCTTACCTTCGCGACATGGACACCGTACGGATAGTTCATGTGATCGGCGGAGAACTCACCTTCGGCCTCGATAAGATCGGGAGTCTGCTCGGCGATTTCCACGAGCTGGAGGGTGGTGTTTGACTCCCGGTGCCGCACCATCCCGTCGATAAGCATCAGCTCTCCGATGTCCTTATGCATCAAGCCAGCCGCGACGCTGAGGATCTTGTCACGCAGCGCGCGGGCCGCGACTTGTGCAGCTGAGCCCGTCATCACGGTGACGCGCGAAGCGAATGCTCCCAGCCCGATTTCGATCCGTGACGTCTGCCCGTGAACGACCGAAATTTGCTCGATCTCCACCGAGAGCGATTCAGCGCATATCTGGGCAATGACAGTCTCTACGCCCTGACCGATCGATGCCACGCCGGTAATGACCTCGATCGATCCGTCTTTGAGCAACCGGGCTCGTACGAGATCGCGCGGACCAAGACCGCTTTTTTCGATGAACAACGCCACCCCAATGCCAACTCGCTCACCGTTCGAACGTCGGTCGGCAGCCTCGGCACGCAACCGATCGTAGCCGACGTGATCCAACGTCTTGGTCAGGAGATCGTGATATTTGCCGGCGTCATAAATGACGTCGGTGCCCAACGCGTCGATCTTTCGATCGTAGGGCATGCGGTCCTCGGGAATGAGATTGGTTCGCCTCACCTCAACGAGGTCCAGACCGAGCTTGTGCGCGATGGTATCCATCAAACGCTCACGGGCGAATGTGGTTTCGTACCGGCCGGGTGCCCGATAAGTGCCGGCAGGCGTCTTGTTGGTAAGACGGATGTGTCCGCTCACACGGTAGGCCGGGATGAGGTAAGGACCCGGTAGCAGCGCAGCAGCGAGATCAGAGACGGTACCGCCGTGGGTGCGTACATAGGCGCCCTGATCTGTGAAGAATTCGGCTTCAAGGCCTAAAATGAATCCTTTTTCATCGACCGCCGCGCGCATCCGATGGACCTGATCCCGCGAATGATTGGCCGAAAGAAGATGCTCTCGGCGATCTTCGATCCACTTGACCGGCCTTCCCAAACGAAGGGCGCCTGCGCAGACCAGTACATCCTCCGGATACAGCTCGCCACGGATGCCGAAGCCGCCGCCGACATGCCCCTCGCTGAGCTCGATCGCGCCGGCGCGCAATTGCAGCATGCGACCAATCGCATCGCGATTGTAGTGAGGAACCTTGGCAGCACCGTACATCGTCAGCACGCCGGTATCCCGGTCGTGGACGGCCAGCGCGCCCCGCGTCTCCATCGGCACACCGGTATGGCGGCCCACCGCGACTTCAAGCTCCACGATGTGTTTCGCGTCCGCAAACGCTTTCTCGATATCACCATAGGATTTCTTGATAACGGCGGGTTCACTAAGCACGCCGGGTAAGCTTTCGGGCATAAAGGGAACAGGTGATGCCGTCGCATCGAGATGCGCAGTCTCTTCCTCGATATCGCAAAATACCAGATCGGCGGCATCTTCCGCCTGATAGACGTCTTCGGCAAAAACAACGGCGACCGGTTCACCGACAAAGCGCACGTAGTCCCGCGCAAGAACGAGCTGCCGATAGGGTTCGAGCCCCTTGATACGCGTCATCCGGAAGTCGATCGGGGGAATGTCCGCGATGTCGGCCGCCGTCCATATTGCGACAACCCCTGGCATCTCGCGCGCATCGTCGATATCGACGCTTAGAAGACGGCCGAAAGCTACCGGCGACCGGACGACTCGCATCACCAACTGACCGTCGAAACGATAGTCGGCCGCGAACCGCCCCCGGCCGAGCAGGAGCGGTCTATCCTCGATCCGCCTCAACGACCGGCCGACAGAGCTCATTTCCGCATCTCGGCCGCGGCAAGCTTCACCGCCTTGATGATGTTCTGATACCCCGTGCAACGGCACAGGTTCGAAGACAGAACCTCGCGCAGTTCTTCGTCGGTCATATCGGGATCGGCTTCCAGCGCGCCCGCTGCCAGCATCAAAAAGCCCGGCGTGCAGAAGCCGCACTGCAATCCATGGTTATTCCAGAATTGCTTTTGCAGCGGATGAAGCTCTTCACCATTGGCGAGCCCTTCGACGGTGCGGATCGGCACTTCGCTTGCCTGGACCGCAAACATGAGGCAAGCGCGCACCGGTTTGCCGTCGACGAGCACGGTGCATGCGCCGCAAACGCCATGTTCACATCCGAGATGCGTCCCCGTCAAACCGCAATCTTCGCGCAGGGCATCTGCAAGGCTGCGTCGCGGCTCGACCGAAACGGGATAGGCGGATCCATTGACCTGGAGAACGATCGGCACCTTGTCCGTCATGTCTTTTTCCTCCCCCTGATATGATCGAGGATTCGCTGCGGCGTGGCGGGTATTTCAAAAATCTCGATGCCGAACGGCGTCAAGGCATCGACAATCGCATTGACGACACAGGCGGGTGCACCGATGAGGCCACCCTCGCCCACGCCTTTCGCCTTGGTGATGGTGGCATCGGACAGCGTGCAACTATGAAGAATTTCGATCGTCGGAATCTCGTTGATCGTCGGCGGCAGGAAATCTGCAAGCGAGGTCGTGAGACAATTGCCGAGGTCGTCGTACACGATCTCCTCGTAGAGCGCGTTTGCAATCCCTTGAGCGACGCCACCGCATATTTGTCCATCCACGATCATGGGATTGACGAGAACGCCGGCATCTTCGGCAACGACAAAGCGTTCGATTTTCACTCGCCCCGTTTCGATATCCACTTCAACGATCGACGCGTGGCAGGCGTTCGAGAACGTGCCTGCGGGATCATAGACCGCGTTTTCGTGTAGCCCCGGGCTTGAGCCGGCAAACCTATGGCTTTGATGATACGCGGCACGCGCGAGCTCCGGGATCGGCATGCTTTTATTGCTGTTGCGAACCTTGGCAAGCCCGTCGTCCAGGTCGATATTGTCGGCCTCCGTCTCCATTAGGGTAGCCGCGATTGCTTTCAGCTTCACCGCGATTTTCCCAGCGGCCAGTTTGCAGGCACCACCTCCAATCACCAGCGATCGACTGGCAAACGTACCCCAGCCATACGGCGTCGCATCCGTATCTCCGGCGATGATCCTGACCGTCTGTGGGGTCACCCCAAGTTCGTCGGCAACCAATTGCGCAAGGGTCGTCTTGAGACCTTGACCGTGCGGCGACGAACCGATTCGGACCGACGTATTGCCAGACGGATCCATCGAACAATCGACGATTTCGTATCCGGGCACGATATCCATGCCGCGAGCCGCATAGGCCGGCGTTCCGTAACCTGTACGCTCGTTGAAAACGGAAAGTCCGAAGCCGAGATAGCGCCCGTTTTCCCATTCCTTCTTCTGGCGCGCCCGAAAGGCCGGCAGGTCGATGGCTGCAACCGCGGTTTCCATCGTCGCCCGGTACGAACCCTCGTCATAGACGAGGCCGGTCGGCGAGCGGTAAGGAAACGTATCGACGAGGTTGCGCCGGCGGATCTCGACCGGATCGATACCAAGCCGTCGCGCGGCAACGTCCATCAACCGCTCCATCGAAAAGGTGAGCGTCGGACGTGAAACACCACGATAGGGAGCCATCATGCAGGTGTTGGTGGTAACCCCACGGGATCGCGCTCCATATTCCTTGAAGACGTAGGGTCCAGGCAGTTCGGCAAGCGCCATCAGCGGCTCGACGCCGCAGGTCACCGGGTAACAGGAGAAAGCGCCGACATTGCTGCGCATGTCGGCCTCGATGCCAAGGAGCTTCCCGTCCGAAGAAAATGCCCCCGTGACCGTGAACGCCTGGTCCCTGCTGTGGGTCGCGGCCATCAGATTCTCGCGACGGTCTTCGATCCAGGCCAGGTCCCGCTTCAGGCGGCGGGCCAGCCATACCAGGATCACGTATTCCGGGAACAACGACATCTTCTGGCCAAAGCCGCCACCGACATCGGGTGCGATGACCCGAAGGTCGGCCTCCGCAATTCCAAGCACGTCAGCAATGCCGGTGCGCAACATGTGCGGCATCTGGACTGAGGCATATAATGCAACCCGGCCACTCGCCCGGTCGTATTGCGCGAAGCCTCCCCTCGTCTCGAGCGGCATCGCAGCCTGCCGCCGCGAACGGATCTCGATCGTGATCTTCGCCGCGGCCTGTTCGAGCATGCCGTCGAGGCCGGGCGTCCGCATCTTGCCCTCGACCAGAACATTTCCGGGTGCCTGCTCGTGAACAACGGGGGCCCCTGCTGCCAAAGCCAGGTCGACATCCAGTGCGGCATCGACAGGGTCAATATCGACGAAAACCTGTTCGGCGATATCCTCGGCAGCCGCGTGGTCTTCGCCTACGACAACAGCGATGGCCTGGCCTGCGAAGACGACGCGCTCCCTCGCGAGCAACGGCTGTTCTACAGCAACGTAGTCCGGTCGATGCAAAATGGGCTTGATGCCCTTGATCCCATCGAGGTCCGCCGCCGTAAAAACGATACCATCCTCCGGCTTCTCGATGCCGAGGATCGTTCCACTCGCGACCGGGCTCCTAACAAAGCGCACCGAGGCCGCGCCCCGCGCAGCGTCGGCGACGTAATTGCCTTCCCCTCTGACGAGAGTGGGATCTTCCAACCGCGGAAGCGAGCGGCCGACCCAGCTCATGCGGCTGCCTCGGAGAGCGCTCGCGACAACACCGCCTTAATCAGATCCTTGCGATATTCCGTCGATCCGTGAATGTCGCTCGTCGGCGTGATCGAGTCGGATGCTTCAGCCGCGATTTCCTTGAAAGTCTTCTCATCTGCGTTCTGCCCGACAAGTTTGGCTTCAAGCTCGGGTAGCCTCACCGCTCGATCGGCGATGCCACCGAGTCCCAGCCGGGCGGCCTTGATGCGCGAACCGTCGCACTCCAGCGTCACTAGCGCCATCGCAAGCGCGAAGTCCCCCGCTCGCCGGGAGAATTCGTAAAATCCTCCCTTAGCCGCGCGATTGCCGAGCGGCACGCGAATATGCGTGAGGAGTTCGTTCGGCTTCAAAGCTGTCGTGAAGGTACCCTTGAAAAACTCCTTGGCCGGCAGCCGTCTCTTGCCTGCCTTGCTCTCGATAAGCATCTCGGCATCGAGCACAGTCGAAACGAGGCACCATTCCGAGGCCGGATCGGCATGGCAGAGGCTGCCACCGAACGTACCGCGCTGTCGAATGGGATAATGGGCGATAAAACGGACGACGCGCGCGAGCAGATGTCCAATCGGATGATCGACCACGGGCTTGTGAAAAGTCGCGTGACGGGTCAGCGCACCGATCACGAGGTGATCGCCGTCGGCCATGACGGACGAAAGTTCGGCGAGCCGGTTGGCATCGATCAACATCGAAGGCCGCGCGAGACGGAAATTCATCGCCGCGACGAGGCTCTGCCCACCCGCCAGGACCTTCGCGTCATCCCCATGCTCTTCAAGCAACGTCAGCATCTCGCTGAGGCTTGCGGGCCGGTGGTAGACGAATGGCGCAGGTTTCATCGATCCATGACTTCTGTGTTGGAAACCGAACTATAATCCCACGCGCGGCGCCATGAGCTCTCGGATTGCCCGAGATGCCCAAATAACGACCTGAGCCTCGGCCCGTGCGAACACAATACCACCAGGGCAATCAGCCCCGCGCCGTCTCGAGGCGGGCATCGAAAGGCGCTGCGGCGGCGTGAGGCGGACGCTCCAGACCAAGGTGTCCACGAAGCGTCGAGGATTCATAGTCGGTCCGGAAGATGCCGCGCTTTTGCAGGATCGGGATCACGCGATCGACGAACGAATTCAGCGCGCCCGGAAAGTATGCGGGCATGATAACGAACCCGTCGGCCGCTCCCTCGTCGAACCATTTCTGCATATCGTCCGCGACACGCTCCGGCGTACCCCAGATCAAGCGGTGCCCCTGCGCCGCCATCGCGTAGTCGCGAAGCTGACGCAGCGTCATGTTGTATTCTTTGGCCATTCTAGCCAGGTTGATGGAATGACCCTGCATATTCTTGGACGGCGGGAAGGTCGGCGCCGGGTCGTCCAACGAGTAATTCGATAGATCGTGGCCGATGCGTTCAGAGAGAATACGCAGAGCGGTGACCGGATCTGCGAATTGGCCAAGCTTCTCGATGATCGCCTTTGCCTCTTCGTCGGAATCGGCAACGATTGGCGATACGCCGGGCAGTACCTTCACAGAATTGGGATCGCGCCCGAAATTTTCTGCGCGGGTCCGCATGTCTTTGCGGAAAGCCTTGGCTGTCTCAAGGTCCTGCTGAACCGCAAAAACCACTTCTGCCACCTTAGCGGCAAAGTCGCGACCGGTATCGGACGCGCCCGCCTGAATAATCACCGGATAGCCCTGAGGCGGCCGCGCGGTATTCAGCGGTCCCTTGACCCGATAATACTGGCCTTCATGGTCCAGCACGTGAAGCTTCGAATTGTCGAGATATTGGCCGGTTTGCTTGTCGGCGACGAGCGCGCCGTCCTCCCAACTGTCCCATAATCCCTTCACGACGCCGAGAAATTCGTCGGCCATCGCATAACGTGTCGAATGATCCGGATGCGGCGTCGTTCCGAAGTTGTCAGCGGCCTCTGGGAACGCGCCGGTGACGACGTTCCATGCGGCGCGGCCACCGCTCATATGGTCTAGCGAAGCAAAATAGCGCGCAAGGTTGTACGGCTCGGTGTAAGTCGAAATGGCTGTTGCCGCCAATCCGATGCGGCTCGTGACAGCAGTCAATGCGGCGAGCAGCGTGAGGGGTTCAAGACGAACAATATAAGACGGGTGCTGGGTCGTCGCCGCACTCAACGCATCGGCAAGAAACAACATGTCGAACTTGCCGCGCTCCGCCGTCTCCGCGATCTGGCGGAAAAACTGAAAGTCGAGAGCTCCCGCCTTGGCCTCAGGCAACCTCCATCCAGAAACGTGATGTCCCGTGCCGATGGCGAAAAGAGCAAGATGCATCTGCGACTTTTTGTCGGCCATACGCTTGTCGGCCATGTGCGCTCTCCCTGAAGTCCTCTCAGCGCAAGTCCACGCGTCGCGGCAAGCCTCAGCAACCCACATCATTTTGCTAGCTTGATCAATCGAGCGCAACAAGAAAATTTTAATACAGCCAAAATTTCTGCTGCATCGGCCCATGCTCGTCTGCGGAAAGCGGCGGCGCCTTTGATCGCACCGGAACACGAGAACGAGTCCGCTTTTCGGCTTCATTCATCGACGTTTTCGGTCCTTTATCCGGCACGCGACGACTTGGATGGTCGCGTCGGAATGTCGTTTTGGTCGGCCGAAGCGGGCCGCGGCTCTTGAATTTCGCTCAATTCTCTCTCAAACCGCCGCGCGCCGGTTTCATCAGCAGGAGCGCCATGGGTCGGTTCGAAAAGTCATTGCTTTCGCGCAGACGCTCGGAGGAACCGCCGCGCTCGCGGCCGCGGCAGTCACGCGGTCGTCCTTTTGCCGATACCGGAGGGTTTGTCTCGACTATATTGGCGGCATCTGCGAGCGCGAAAAAACCTCGGTTATTTCCGCGCTCCAACATCATCCGTGAAGGGAATTGAACTGTTCTCAAGCGTCGGCCGCACCGGCCGCGGATGTCCCATCAAAGCGTCGATCGCAATCAAGCCCAGCGATGCCTTGAAGTGGTGTACGGCTTCGGCGAGCGGCACGGCTGCCGCCGGATCGAGAATGATCCGTTCCCCCTCTATCGTGACATCTTTCTCGGGAATGAAATGACTCTGGACGATATGCCGCGCGCCCATCGACTGGAGCACCGGCCGCAGACCGTAATCGAGCGCAAGAACATGAGCGACGCTCCCGCCGGTTGCTATCGGCAGGATCGCTTTACCGGCGAGCGCAAATTGCGGGAGAATATCCAGCATGCATTTCAAGAGACCGGAATAAGCAGCCTTGAAGATTGGCGTCGCGAAAACGATTCCGCTCGCCTCCTCCACAGCAGCGAGCGTGGCGGCAATCGCGGGATCAGACGTATCGGCCAGGAGCAGCGCTTTGGCAGGAAGGTCTCTCGCGGAGATAAACCGGGTCTCGAGGTTTTCGTTTCCCAGAAGGCCCAAAACGTGCTGGGCAACTAACGCGGTACGCGATTTTGACGAGGGGCTGCCGGAAATGGCCAGTACGACCTGCCGTGCCATGAGAAATGCTCGCTGTTAGCCAATCACAGTCTCGAGCCTTACATTTTTTTTAATACCACTCAATTATTTTCTTCTTCATTAAAATTGACGGTCTTTAGCAGGCTGCGGCCCGATCATTTCGAGCATGAAGGTCCGCTGTCTCACTTGAATTGGGCGGCACGCCATTTCAACGCAGCGCTAAGCCCATCCCGTGCCTTGATCTGATGAAACTGGCTGCCCTCTTCGGTCTTGGCAGCATAGAGCGGTGATATCGTGTCCAGGCCTGCATTGAGCGCGTTTCGGAAGCCTGTTGCGTCCGCGCCCCGGTTGATCGACAGCTTGGTCCGATAGAGCGCTTCGGGCGAGATCAGCGTGAGCCGCTTCGCGTATTTCAACGAGGCGCCCGCGAGTTCAACCGCCGGTACGAGACGATTGACGAGCCCAAGCTCGAGCGCAGCCGCGGCGTCGATCGAGTCCCCGAAATAGAGCAGCTCACGCGCTTTCTTGTAGCCGACCATCAGCGGCATCACGATCGCGGGGCCGGCGTTGGAAAACCGGATCTCCGGCTCGCCGAATAGCGCGTCCTCGGCCGCGATCGCGAGGTCGCAGAAAAGCACGAGCTCACAGCCGCCGCCGAGCGCGTGGCCTTGCACCGCGGCGACGACCGGCTTCTTCATGTCCCAGGGCACCATCTCGAAATCGAGGCATTCCTTCAGATAGTCCTGCCACTTCAGCGCATCATGACGCCAGGGCTCGATGTCGTTGCCGCCGACGATGTCGTAGCCGACGCAAAAGCTGCGCCCTTCCGCCCGAAGCAGAACGACGCGCGTGTCCGGATCGGCGTCGGCCGCGCGCATGGCCTCGACAAACGCCAGCCGCAGCTCCTTGTTGACGGCGTTTAGCTTCTCCGGCCGGTTGAGCGAGACGATCGTGACGCGCTCATCGTTCTCGCGCAGAACGAGCTTTTTCATCGGGCTTTGTCCTTCTGGATGGAATGATCAGGGCGTCGACAATGCGGCAGCCGTTCGACGCGGCCAAGACCTTCACCGGATTGAGGTCGATGCCGTCGAGGTGATCGCGATTCGCGAACGCGACCGCGCCGACCCGCTCGATGACGTCGGCGAACGCAGCGATGTCGTAGGGCTGCGGTGAACGTGCACCACACAGCAGTGGATAGCCCTTGAGCTCCGCGATCATGGCTGCGGCCTCACCCTCGGCGAGCGGAAGCAGCCGCAGGGCGAAGTCACGAAAAATCTCGATGCCGACACCGCCGAGACCCGCGGCGATCACCAGCCCGAAATCAGGGTCGCGGTTCACGCCGACGAACGCCTCGATACCCTCGGCGATCATCTCCTGCACGAGCAAGCCAGCGATTTCGACGGCCGGTGTCATCCCCTCGACCGCGAGTATCAGGCGATCGAACGCCGCCCGCAACTCGCTTTCGCTGCGGATCGACAGCGCGACCAGTCCATGTTCGGACTTGTGCGCGACGTCGTCGGACACGACCTTCAGGGCAACCGGCCAACCGATCTCCACGCTGGCGCGTTGCGCCTGCTCCCAGTCGTTCACGAGCACTTCGCGGGTCACCGGCAGTTCGTGCTGCGCAAGGAACCGCTTCGCATCGGCTTCGTGAATAGTCGCCCGGCCGGGCGGCTCGGCGATGAGGCGAGAAAGATCGCCGTTGGTCTCGGTGATCGCCACTGGCGGTCGTGGCCGTGTCATCATGCCGAGACGCGCGATCGCACCGAGACTTTGCCGCGCGCCGCCGAGAACCGGGATGCCGTGATCGCGCAAGAGATCGACCTGCGCCTGTTCCAGTACGCCGGGCCTCATGCCCATCAAGTAATGGGGCTTGCCGCTCTTTCCCGCAGCATCGGCGAGGATGCGCGCATAGCTCAGACCGCGGTCGACACGGCCCATGGGATTGCCGTCGGCGGCATCCGAGCAAATCACGATCGCGTCGCAGTTTGGGGCTTGATCGAAGCAGTGCAGCGCGTGCGAAAAATTGCGCGCGAAGTCACCATTGCCCCAGGCGTCGAGCGGATTGCCATCGCCGGTGAGTGGCCCGATCACGTCCTCGGCCTGGCGCCGGATGTCGGCACCAAGCGGCGGCAGATCGATTCCAGCAGTGCTCACGACGTCGAGGATGAGTTCGGCTTGCCCGCCCGACGCCGTGACCACGCCGATACGAGGTCCCGCGGGCCGTCGCGCGGCGCCTGCGGCCGCCAACAGTTCGCTCATCGCGTCCAGATCATCGACCTCGATGGCCCGGTGAGCACGCAACACTTCGGAGAAGACGCGGCCCTCGCCCGCAAGACCGCCCGTGTGCGTCGTAATGGCGCGCTGTGAACGCTCCGATCGGCCCACCTTGAGAACCACGACCGGCTTTCCACGATCTGCCGCGCAATCGAGCGCGGCAACGAAGCGATCCGGTTCACGCACCGTTTCCAGAAAGAGCGCAATCGCCCTGGTCTCGGGATCATCGACCAGAAACTCGAGATAGGCCGCGCAATCGACCACCGCTTCGTTGCCGGATGAGATCACATGGCTGTAGCCGTAGCGCCGGACGTCGGCGAGCAAAGTGATGCAGATCGATCCGCTCTGCGACACGAGTCCGACGTGACCCGCGAGCTGGTCCAGCACGCGCACCTCTTGCATGTAAGTCGTGCTCGCATCGTGCGGGCTGAGCACGCCCATGCAGTTGGGCCCGCACAACGCGATTCCGCTCTCGCGGCAGATGCCGGAAATCTCGGCTTGCAGGCGTTTACCGTCATCGCCGCGTTCGGCGAAGCCGCCGTCGTAGATGACCGCTCCGCGCCCGCCGATCTCGGCGGTCTGCCTGATGCCGTCGAGCACGCGATCGGTGCTGACACAGAATGCGACGACGTCGGGGGCTTCCGGTAGCTCACGCAAGCTCGGGTGACAGCGCTTGCCGAGCACGGTCGGATAGCGCGGATTGACCGGAAAGATTTCGCCTTTGAACCTGAGCCTATCCAGCGACTCCATCACGGCCCGCCCGATCGAGGGACGCTCCGACGCTCCGACAATCGCGATTGTGCGTGGACGCAGCAGGCCTTCGAGGTTCATTCAAGGTCCTTCCCGGTTCGCCCGGCGAGCATCCGCAGCTCTGACGCGACATGTTACCGCGTCCTGCGCTGATTTGAAGCCCATTAAAACTGACTGTTGACGCTTCTCAAATTGCCGATACTATTTCCATGAGTTTCCAAGCCCAGACCAGTGCTAGACGCCGACTCTTGGGCGACAGGGAGAACTGCCATGACCACGAAGTCTTTTAGCAGGGTCAAAAATCATTTCCTGTCACCCGATCTCAGTCGGCGCAAGCTTGTCACGGCGGCAGCGGGCACGGCGGCATTGCTGGTGCTGCCACGTTCGGCCTTCGCGCAGAAGAAGTTTGATGGCAAAAAAGTCGTTTTCGCGAGTTGGGGCGGCAGCTATCAGGACGCGCAGAAGCAGGCGTTCTGCGATTCGTTCTCTGCTTCGACGGGCGCAACGGTCGTGCAAGACGGCCCGGTGAACTACGGCAAACTGCGCACCATGCTGGAGTCCGGCAAGCCGACCTGGGACGTCGTCGATGTCACCATCGACTTCCTCTACTCCGGTGCGGCCGACGACCTGTTCGAGAAGATCGACACCGGCGTCGTCGATGTGAAGAGGATCAATCCGAACTACGTCCATGCCGACGGGATCGGCGACATCGTGTGGTCCTACAACCTCGGCTACAGCATGACGGCCTACAAGGAGGGCGATCCCCCCAAGGGCTGGGCCGATCTGTTCGATCTCAAGAAATACCCGGGACGCCGAATGCTGCGCGACCGGGTGGCGCCGATGCTCGAAGTTGCGCTGCTCGCCGACGGCGTCGCGCCCGACAAGCTCTATCCGCTCGACGTCGATCGTGCCTTCAGGAAGCTCGACACCATCAAGAAGCAGTCGATTTTCTGGACGACCAATTCGCAATCGCAGCAGCTCATGGTCGACGGCGAGGTCAATCTCGGCGTGATCATCAACGGCCGGGCCTATGACGCAGTCAATAAGGGCGCGAAGATTGGCATCGAGTGGGACCAGCACATCCAGTCGGTGGATTATCTGGTTGTTCCGAAAAACGCCCCGAACCGCGAAGTCGCGATGGCACTTGTGAGTGCGATGACGATGCCGGAAGCGCAGGCGAAAGTCGCGAACCTCATGGCGCTCGCGCCAACCAACCCAGATGCCTTCAATATGATCGAGGAGCCAGTCAAGCCGTGGCTGACGACCAATCCGGTGTACGCCGGCAAGGGCCTTCTCACCAACGAAATCTACTGGCGAGACAATCTGAAAACCCTTTCACAGCGCTGGGAACAGTGGAAGCTCGCGTAAACCGAAAGCGCATCTCCATCCCGGCCGGAAAGCCGTCTCGGTGCGCGGTGAGTTTGGCGGGCCTGCGTGACGCGGCAATGCGGATTGCTTGCGAGGCAGTCAGCAGCCGCACTTCGGCACAATGGCAGCCGGGGCTGATGGGTCGCTGCCGCGTGGAGACATCACGGTGTTGAGCTTCAGCGCCCGGCGACCGGCGCCCTCCAGGCATGCGCTGCTCGTGCTGCCTGCACTGATCCTGATCGTCGGCGTATTCATCTATCCGGTCGGGAGACTGCTGTTGCGCAGCGTCTCCGAGCCGGTTTGGGGCCTCCAGAACTTTCGCGAACTACTGGCACAACCGGTTTATTTCAACGCGCTCGTCAACACGGTCGTGATCAGCGGCTCAGTGACGCTGCTGTGTCTTCTTGCAGGCTATCCGCTCGCCTTCACGATCGCACGGGCGCGCGGACGTGTGCAGCGCCTGTTGATCTTCGCGGTCCTGATTCCGTTCTGGAGCAGCATTCTGGTACGAACGTTCGCTTGGCTCGTGCTGCTGCAGTCGCGCGGACTGGTCAATCGCACGCTCATCGACCTCGGCATTATCGATACGCCGATCGTGATGGTCCACAACCGAATCGGCGTGCTGGTCGGCATGGTGCATATCCTGCTGCCGTTCATGGTACTTCCGCTCTACTCGGTCATGGTGCGCATCGACGCTTCCTATACGAACGCTGCGGCAAGTCTCGGCGCGCGCCCGGTCAGAAATTTCCTTCGCGTTTACCTGCCGCTCAGTTGGCCGGGCATCATTAATGGCACGGTGCTCGTTTTCGTGATGGGGCTCGGCTATTTCATCACGCCCGCCCTGCTCGGCGGAGCGGGCGACACGATGATCGCGCAACTCATCGAGGTCGAGGTCGCGGATCTCGGCCGATGGGGTGTCGCGGGCGCGCTCGCGCTCGTGCTGATGTTCGGTGTCACCGTCACGTTCGCGTTGCTGTTCCGCATCGGCAATCGGGCGAGGCGAACGTGATGAACATTCGGACGGAGCGCTTTTGGAACGGCTTGCGGATCGCGGTCTGCGCACTGCTGCTGATCTTCCTCATTGCGCCGATGGCAATCGTGATCATCATCTCATTCAGCTCTGCGCAATTCCTGGCATTCCCTCCCCCCGGCTATTCGCTACAGTGGTATCGCAAGTTGTTCAGCGATCCCGCTTGGTTCGATTCGCTGGTCGTCAGCGTCGAGATCATCGTGCCAACCGGGATCCTCGCCATGGCGCTGGGAACAGCGGCGGCACTCGGCCTCTCGCGCGGTGAATTTCCCGGCAAGCGCGTCGTGACCGGCCTCTTGATGGCGCCCATCGTGATACCGGTGATCATCATCGCGGCGGCAACTTATGGATCTTTCCAGATCTGGAGCCTGAACGGCACGCTGCTCGGGTTCGTGCTCGCGCATACGATGCTGACGGTGCCATACGTGACCTCGACGGTGCTCGCTTCGCTCGAGATGGTGGACGAACGCTACGAAAAAGCGGCGCTCACCCTCGGCGCCCCTCCCTGGACCGTGTTTCGGCGGATCGTGTTTCCGCTGATCCTGCCCGGCGTTCTGTCCGGACTGTTGTTCGCGATGGTGATCTCGTTCGACGAACTCGTCGTATCGCTGTTCATCGGCTCACCGACATTCCGGCCGGTCACCGTACAGATGTGGTCCGACGTCACCGGCGATGTCGATCCGACCATCGCGGCGATCGGCACATTGCTGTTTTTTTTCTCGCTGCTGGTGTTGCTGCTCGAAGCGGTCACGCGCCGCTCCAGCAGCAGCTCTCCGTTGATGGGCCGCTCATGAGTGATGCTATTCTCGAACTGCGCAACGTGCGCAAGACCTACGCTGACGTGAACGCCGTGGATGGCGTCTCGATAACACTCGCGGCCGGCGAATTCTTGAGCTTTCTTGGGCCCTCCGGATCGGGCAAGACCACGACGCTCTCGATGATCGCCGGACTGACCCCGTCAACCAGCGGCGAGATCCTGCTCCGCGGGCAGCCGCTCAACCCGCTGCCGCCGTACCGGCGCAACATCGGTGTCGTCTTCCAGAACTACGCGCTGTTCCCGCACATGTCTGTCGAGAGGAACGTTGCATTTCCGCTCGAGATGCGCTCCGTGCCGCGCGCCGATATCGAGCGGCGCGTAGCGAAGGTTCTCTCGCTGATCGGACTTGCGGCCCATGGAAAGCGGCTGCCCAGCGAACTCTCAGGGGGGCAGCAACAGCGCGTGGCGGTCGCACGCGCCATCGTGTTCGAGCCGCCGCTGCTTCTGATGGATGAGCCGCTCGGTGCACTCGACAAGAAGCTGCGCGAGCAGATGCAGCTCGAGATCAAGCAATTGCATCGCAATCTCGGCATCACGATCATTTATGTGACCCACGATCAGGAAGAAGCGCTCACGATGAGTAATCGGATCGCGGTCTTCAATAATGGCAAGATCGAACAGCTCGGTACGCCGTCCGATCTTTACGAGCATCCGAGGACGCGGTTCGTCGCCAACTTCATCGGTGAAACCAATCTGTTTCCCGGCACGGTCGCAGAGATGTCGGATGGCTGGAGCCAAGTCGATTGCGGCGGGCTCTCGCTGCGCGCAAGATGCAGCGGCGAGTTCGCAAGAAACCAGAAGGTTTCTGTCGCGGTGCGTCCGGAGCGGACACGCCTATGCGGTCCGGGCGAGCCGATTTCCGCCACCGAGAACAATGTCACCGGAACGATCAGCGAGACGGTGTATCTGGGCCGCTCGCGCAAATATGTCGTCAATGCTGCCGGCACGCAGGTGACCGTCATCCAGCAGATCGGCAGCAGCTCGGAGCGCGTGTTTTCCATCGGCGATGCCGTCGAGGTGCATTGGCGCATCCAGGATGCGAACGCAGTTCTGGACGATGTGAGTCAGGCATCGCAGATTTGACCGTGAATAAAACCGTCTCTAGTCTCGTTCAGAATACGTGCGCAGTCCTGCCAAGCGCTGGCAGTGGCCAGGGAGAGCCCACATGAGCCAGCGGCAAATGCACCTGGGCGTTCTTCTCCTGGCCGCCGGAAACGTCGTGTCGGGTTGGCGATTACCGGAAGCTCAAGCCGGCGCGCAGAACTACGACCTCATCGAGGCGACGGCAAAGAAAGCGGAGAGCGGGAAACTCGATTTCCTCTTTCTGGCCGACGGGCTCAATTCGTTTCCCAAGATGCATCCCTCGATGGTGCTGCGGCTCGAACCGTTGACGCTGCTCGGCGCGCTGACGCGGGTGACGACGCGCATCGGCCTCGCGGTGACGGCCTCGACGACCTACACCGAGCCTTACAATCTCGCCCGTATGCTCGCATCGCTCGATCATCTCAGCGGCGGCCGCATTGCCTGGAATATCGTCACTGGCGCCTTCGCCGAGGCCGCCGCGAACTTCGGGACCACGAAGCACCCCCCGCAAAAGGAGCGCTACGCGATCGCCGAGGAGTTCGTCGAGGTCGTCAAGGGACTATGGGATAGCTGGGAGGAAGACTCCTTCGTGATGGACAAGACGAGCGGCGAGTTCGTCGACGCCACGAAGATGCATGAGCTCAATCACACCGGCGCGTTCTACAACGTCAAGGGCCCGCTCAACATCACGCGCCCGCCGCAAGGTTATCCGGTGTTCATGCAGGCCGGCGCCTCGGACACGGGCGTCAATTTTGCGGCGAAATATGGCGAGGTTGTCTTCGCGGTGCATCAGAACTTGGACACGGCGGCAGCTTTCGCCAGGCGGCTGCGCGACGTTGCCGCGAGCTACGGCCGCAATCCGGCCGATCTCAAACTGCTTCCCGGTATGGTCCCCATCGTCGGATCGACCGAGGCCGAGGCCAAGACAAAACTTGCTGAGCTCGGTGCGCTCACCGATCCGGTCTACGCGATGAAAGTGCTGTCGGAGCGCGTTGGCCACGACCTGTCGTCCTATCCGCTCGATGGACCGGTGCCGGAATTGCCACCGTCGACCATCATGCAGGGGCACGCCATCACGCTGGCCGAGACGGCACGCCGCCGTAAGATGACGGTGCGCGAGCTGCGTGATTTGGTCGGCATCAGCATGGGCCACAAGTTGATGTGCGGCACACCCGAGCAGATCGTCGACGAGATGACGGAGTGGTTCGACGCTGGCGCCGGCGACGGATTCAATCTGTTGCCGGCCTGGTTCCCCGGCGGCTTCGACGCCTTCGTCGATCACGTCGTGCCGGTGCTGCAGAAGCGCGGGCTGCTCCGAACCGAATACACCGGCCATACCTTGCGTGAGCATCTCGGACTTTCACGTCCCGAACACCCTCAGCCAAGCCGGGCTGCGTCGCGGGCAATCTCCTCCGAATAGCGGATCTCTCGCACCGATTTCGCGGCTGGTCCCGCGGTCGAGCGATGAGCGACGCCGCCTCGCGAGGCTGTGGTGCTCAGGAAGCATCAAGAATCACGCCGAAAGATTTTCCCTCAGTGTCTGGCCGCTATATTCCCTTCGGAAACGTCCGCGCCGCTGCAATTCAGGTACCAGGAAATCCACCACGTTGAGAAGGTCGCGCGGGGTAGCGGGCGGATGAGCAATCATAAAGCCACCGTTTTCGCCAGTCGCCACGAAAATCTCTTCGAGATAGTCTGCTATTTTGCTGGGCGTGCCGTAAACGACCTGAGTGTGCGCGGTCGTATGATGCATCATCCGCTCGTAGAATTCGCCTCGAGACATTTCCTTCTTCGGATCAAGCGCGCGCGTGACGTTCAAAAAGCCGACGGGCGATGCATTAGTCGCGGTGATCTGCGCATTGATCTCTTCGATGGTAAAACGCTCCGGCAATCGTGAGAGGTCGTATCCGATCTGGTGGGATAGAAAGGCTCCAATTCCTTCGGCCGGAACGGCCTTTAGCAGCCGTTCGTAGCGGCGCTGCGCCTCGTGTTCGGACTCTTCCACGATCAGCACCACGTCCCAGAATATGCCAACCGTTTCGGGATCGCGACCTTCGGCAATGAGGGCCTTGTCGAGCTCGACGCGATGCCTCATTTGCTTTTCAAGGCCAGGACTAGCGGCGAAAACATGATCGGCGACATGCGCCGATCCCTTGATACCACGCGGTGAGGCGCCGGCCTGCACCAGCACCGGCCGCCCCTGGGGCGACGGAACGCACGCAAGCGGGCCTTCGACCTTGAAGAACTTTCCGGCGTGATGAATGGCCTTGACCTTGGTGGGGTCGGCCACCATTCCGGTTTCGCGATCCCACTTGAAGGCATCCGGCGCAACGCTCGCCCACAGCGCTTTGCAGATGTCGACGAACTCTTCCATCCGTTCGTAGCGCTTGGCATGGTCCATCAATTCGTCGAAACCGTAATTCGCGGCATCGGCCCTGCGGGTCGAGGTAACGACATTGAACGCGATCCGACCGCCGGTCACGTGGTCGAGCGAGTTCAGCAGGCGCGCAACATAGAACGGATGCATAAATGTCGAGGAATAAGTCAGGCCGAAGCCGATATGGCGGGTGACGCGCGACATGGCGGCGATGAATGGGCTCATGTCCTGCCGCGGCCAGCCGATTCCCCACTGCACTGCGGCGTCGATCGAGCCATTCCATGTACTGGGGATGCCGCTGCCATCACCGAAGAATATGAAATCGAGGAGCCCACGCTCCGCAATCTGCGCAATCTCCTCATACATGAGGATGTCAGGGAACCGCCGATGGCTCCACGAACCGGGCGTGCGCCAGCGTCCGTCAAGATGCGTCCAGGACAGATCGTAACCGAGGTGAATCTTTTTCTTCATGGGCTCATCCCAAGATGGTCTCCGACTCAAGAAACACCCGGTTTGGAAAAATTCAGACCGGGAAGATGCGACGCGGATTGGTGTCCACGATCATCTTGATCTCGGCTGCCGAGAAGCCCACCTGCTTTAAACTTAGCAACGGATCACGATCGGCGGGCGGAAACGATTCATCTGTGCCGAGCATCAGCTGCGCAACGCCGACCGTATCGGCCAGAAACCGCAACGCCTTGGGAGAATGAAGAATCGTGTCGTAAGCGATGCGGCTGGCATAGGCGGACGGCGGCATCTGTGCGACGTCCCCTTGGGCCGCGCGCGGCATCCGTTCATGCATGACATCGAATCGGCCAAGCAAATAGGGAAACGTCCCGCCCCCATGCGATAGCACCAGCTTGAGTGCCGGAAAACGATCCAATACCCCGGAGAAGATCAACGAACCTACGCCTAGCGTGGTATCAAACGTATATTGAGCAATCTGGGTCAAGCCAAAGCGCGCGACGCGTGCAGAGCGCTCGACAAAAACCGGGTGTATAATAATGGGAAGACCGCGCTCCTGCGACCGCGCCCACAGGCCGTCAAGCTGGCATTCGCCGATATTAACGCCTTCGACATTGGCGGCAACCATCACGGCCACCGCGCCGAGGCTTGCGGCGCGATCGAGCTCGGCTGCCGCATCATCGGAATTTATCAATGGAAGCGAAGCGACGAACGAGAACCGATCCGAGTTTTTTTTGCACCATGCGGCCAACGTGTCGTTGAGCATGCGATGCCAGGCGGCGCATGCTTCTCGCGGCAAGCCGAAACCGTAAATATCAGGCCAGGTTGCGACGAATTGCCGATCAAGTCCCTGCCGGTCGAGACTGGCACGGCGCCATTCGGCGGGTTCAACGAGCTGCGGAAAGAATGGCCGCACCGCAAAACCGTAATCGAAAGCGACGGCGGGCGGCTGACCGTCTCCGGTCATACGCAGTCGGATGCCTATATCAGCACCGCGATCTCCGATCGCAGTGATCAGTTCTGGCGGGACATAATGGGCGTGTATATCGATAGGCACGGATGTTCCCTGGACTGCCCGGTTGAATTGCTGCGTCGGCGACCGTGGTTTTTAACGCTGTTAAATAATACTTACCATAATCAAAAGAGCGGGGGAGCGATGCCTTCTATCAATGGCTTGAAACGTCAGATGAGGTCGCGGGGAAATGACTCGAAAGGCGTTATCGGCGTCTTACGGTTTCACGCCGCCGACATTGTATCTGTAAGCATTGCTATTGCCGAACCTTCACCGGTTCGGCATGATTTGTCGGTCCGGCGCTGCATTCTTTTGAGTTTTCGCTCACTCCATATATTTTAATACTTCTCAATCTGTTTTAGTATGATAAAACATCGCCTACTGTCCCGGCGTAGGCTGGGCGGGCGCCTGCGAAATGTTCGTGATCGATGCAGCCAAAGCCATCTTCTGATCGAGATTATACTTCGGGAGAGCTTGCAAGAGCCTCGAAGGCTTTCAGGCGGCTGGATAAATCCGTCATTAATCGGCGAGACGATCGATGAAGCCGGCCCCTTTCGACTATGCACGGCCGAACACCCTCGCCGAAGCACTTTCGTTCATGACCGCCGAGGATGCCAAGCCGATCGCCGGCGGTCAAAGTCTGATTCCTCTGCTTGCACTGCGCATGACGGCGCCGAAGCTTTTGGTCGATATCTCCCGCATTGCGGAACTCAAGGGCGTGGAGTTCGATTCCGGATACATCAAGCTCGGTGCGCTAACGCGATGGTGCGATGTCCTGAAAAATCGGAAATTGGCGGTTCAACACCCACTTCTCGTGGAAGCCATCGGTCATACCGCACACTATCAAATTCGTAACCGAGGCACAGTCGGCGGAAGTTGCTCTCATGCCGATCCGTCGGCGGAAATGCCTGCAGTTGCGGTCGCCTGTGAAGCGCAATTCGAGATCAAAAGCCTTCGCGGCACTCGCATCGTTCCCGCGGACGAGTTTTTTGTCAGCGTGCTGACGACAGCGATCGAGGCAGACGAGCTTCTCGTTTCGATCCGACTACCTGCTTGGCCGCCTGCTCGCCGCTATGCGTTCCAGGAGTTTTCGCGGCGAACCGGGGACTTCGCAATGGCAGGGTGTATCGTGTTCTGGGATGACGAAGATGGACGTTGCGCCAATCCTCATGTCGGCGTCTTTGGCGTCGCAGATACGCCGCTGCGTATTCGAGATGTCGAGAGGGTTTTGCTCAATCGGCCGATAACAACAAACGTGATCGCCGAAGCGACTTCCGCATTGCGGGAAGCCGTCATCCCCCAAGACGATCTACATGCGCCCTCCGCCTACCGCAGCGCCCTTCTTGGCGTGCTGCTGGAGCGCGCGTTACTGTCAGCTTCCTCCCGCAAAAGGGAGGAAGTTGCATGACGGATGTCGCGATCGCCCTCACCGTCAATGGACAAAACATCAAGGTCAGTGTCGAACCGCGTTTGACACTTGCGGCGTTGTTGCGCCGCCGCCTCCGGCTAACCGGAACACATTTAGGATGCGAACACGGCGTTTGTGGCGCATGTACCGTTATCGTCGACGGAGACGCAGTTCGTTCGTGTCTGATTCTTGCCGTGCAAGCCGACGGCGTCGAGATTACGACAGTCGAAGGTTTGGCTCACGGCGAAACTCTTTCGCCGCTGCAATCCGCTTTCAAAAAACATCACGCGCTGCAATGCGGTTTCTGCACTCCTGGCATTCTGACCACAATGCATGCGCTGCTGAGTGAAGAACCAGATGCTGCCGAAGAACGGATACGACACGTCCTGTCAGGCAATATTTGCCGTTGCACCGGATATCTACCGATTGTGGAGGCGGTGCTCGAAGCGGCGGAGGCATATCGCAAGAAAGCACAGCCGTGAAACCTTTTGTTGGTCAATCGCTCGAACGTCTTGAAGACGACCGGTTGCTGCGCGGCGAGGCAACCTTCGTCGACGATATCATGCTCGACGACATGATCTATCTGGCCGTCTTTCGCAGCCCCATCGCGCACGGCCGGATCATTCGTGTCGATCTTACGCGGGCAAAAGAAATGAACGGTGTCGTCGCGGCATTCGCGGGAGCGGACTTCGATGCTCTCCCGAAGATTCCGCTGCGGCTGGCGCCGGTCGAGGGAGTCGCACGCTTTTTGCAGCGGCCTATCGCACGTGACAAGGTCCGCTACGTCGGCGAACCGATCGCTGTCGTCCTCGCTACGACGCCGGAGCTGGCAGAAGATGCCCTTGAACTGATCGATATCGAGATCGATCAACTTCAGCCTGTGGTCGATTGGGCGACGGCCTCCACCCCCGGTGCATTATTATTCGAGGAGAACAACACCAACGTCACAGCACGATATACCGTCTCCGAAGGAGACATGGCGAAGGCGTTTGCGGCAGCTGCCTACACGCGCCGAGAGACCTTTTATTGCCATCGCCATACCGCGCTGCCGATGGAGACGCGCGGCCTCGTCGCGTCATGGGACGAGACCGACGGCAGAATGAAGATCTGGGGTTCCACGAAAGTTCTCTGGTTCAACCGCAAGACAACAGCGGAAGCGCTGGGGCTGGAAATGGACCAGGTTCATATGATGGGCACCGATGTCGGAGGAGGCTTCGGCGTTCGCGGAGAACTTTATCCGGAAGATTTTCTTGTGCCATTCGTCGCCAAGAAAATCGGACGACCCGTCAAGTGGATCGAGGACCGCCGCGAGCACCTGATGGCAACCAACCATTCGCGGGAGATCACTTGCGATTTGGAGATCGCGTGTTCGCGTGAAGGTCTCATCCTGGGACTTCGCGGGACCGTCTACGGCGACATGGGTGCCTATACCCGTACCAATGGCGGTATCGTTCCGGTTCGCACGGCCCAATTTCTGATCGGGCCATATCGAATTCGAGCGCTCGAATTCGACGTTGCCATCTTCGTTTCGAATAAAACACCCGTCGGCACGTATCGCGGACCAGGTCGTTTTGAAGCCAACTTCTTTCGCGAGCGGTTGATGGACATGGCCGCGAACGATCTCGGTATCGACCCAGCCGAATTTCGTAGCATCAACCTGATCAGGGAGGACGAGCTTCCTTATTCGACGGGAAAACTTGTACCTTACGAAAATCCATTTATTTACGACACTGGCAACTACCAGACCGGCCTCGATCGTGTACTCGAGGCCATTGGGTACGATCGACTGCGTGCTCTGAACGGCAAGGAAATCGATGGCCGGCGCCATGGCGTTGGTCTGACCTGCTTTGTCGAATGCTCCGGCGGAGGCCCAAAGGAAAACTCCCGCGTGGTGCTTGAGCGCGATGGCACGATCTCAGTCCATACCGGCTGCTCGATGATCGGACAGGGCCTGGAAACCGCCCTTACGCAACTTGCTGCCGATACGCTCGGCATCGAGATGAAACATATCCGTGTCCACAATGCCTCCACCGAAAATCTTGATGAAGGCTTCGGCACCTTTGCCAGCCGCGGCGCGATCAGGGGCGGCAACGCGGTCGTCGATGGAGCTAAAAATTTCATCGAACAGATCACACGGTTCGCCAACGAGGTCATGGATCGCGCAGCAAACGACCTGCAATGGGCGAATGGCGCTATCACGGACCACGACGGTACTATCCTGTATGACTTGCCAACCCTGGCAAAATACGCAGCCGAACGGGAACAATCCGTCGAAGCGAACGGCAGCTATTTCAGCACCGGCCTTACCTTCAGTTACGGAGCGCACGCCGCCTATGTCGCGGTCGATCCTCGAACCGGCGCCGTCGAAGTGCTGGACTATTACGCCGCCGAAGATATCGGTGTGGCGATCAATCCAATGGTAGTCCATGGCCAATTGATCGGGTCGATCGTCCAGGGGCTCGGCGGCGCCTTTCTCGACCATCTGATCTACGATGAGGATGGCCAATTCCTGACTGGCACCCTCGCCGACTATCTCGTGCCGACCGCAACCGACTTTCCCAAGGTGCGCGGCGAGAGTTACGGTGAAAAGCTGGCGTCCACAAATCCGCTGGGCGTCAAGGGCGCCGGCGAGGGTGGAATCGTTGGCGTGGCCGGAGCCGTCGCAAACGCCGTAGCCGCAGCTCTGCGGCCGCTTGATGTCAAGATAACATCCCTACCGCTTTCGCCGCCACTGCTGTGGAAGTCGATCACCGAGACGGCCAATCAGGTCAGCAGCAACTGATCGTCGGCAAGCTCCGCACCCTGCTTGCGCTGGAAGAATTTCAGAAGGTCCGCGACCTCCAGGGCATCGCGATCCGGGCCGCTCGCGTCAAGAATAACCTCTCCCTGATGCAACATGACGATCCTGCTGCCGTAATCGAGCGCCTGCCGCATGCTATGTGTCACCATCATCGTGGTGATACCAAGCGATCGAACCACGTCGTCGGTCAGTTTCATCACCTGGTCCGCTGCCGCCGGATCCAGCGCCGCCGTATGCTCATCCAGAAGCAATATCTTCGTCGGCCCGAGCGTCGCCATGATTAACGATAGGGCCTGCCGCTGCCCGCCCGAGAGCAGCGCCACGCGATCTTCAAGCCGGTTTTCCAAACCGATATTGAGCATCGATAGGCGTTCGCGCGCGAGCTTGCGGACTGATTGATTGATCGCAAAGCCGAACCGGGCTGGCGACGTACGCGACAGCGCGACCGCCATGTTTTCAATGATCGACATCTCGCCGCAAATACCCGCACGCGGATCCTGAAACAATCGCGCGATCTTGCTGGCACGCCGATGAATGGGCCACGAGGTGATATCCGTTCCGTCGGCGAGCACGCGACCTGTGTCCGGTCGTGCTTCCCCCGCAACGATGTTCAAAAGGGTCGATTTACCGGCGCCATTCGAGCCTATCACGGTAACAAACTGTCCGTCGGGGATTTCCAGCGTCACACCGCGCAGCGCGCGCATCTCGAGTGGCGTGCCCTGATTGAAGGTAATGGCGATCTTGTCGATCAGGATCATTCGATACTCGTTGTCAGGAGTGTTTGGACTTGCAGCCTGGAAGATATAGCGCAACGGCGACGAGAATCGCCGTGACCAGATTGACGTCGGAGGCGGTGAAGCCGATCGCGTTCGAACTCAAGGCGAGGCCGATCACGATACGGTAGAAGATCGAGCCCAGAACGCAGGCCAATGTCGCCAGTGCGACCACGCGTGAGGGCAAGAGTGCGGTACCGCCGATGACCGCCGCCAACGCGATGACGATGACGCCGATTCCCATCGAGACATCGGCCGCTCCGAGCATCTGCGCAAACAGCGCGCCGCTTAGCGCAGTCAATGCATTGGCGATGGCGAGACCCAGGTAGACCATCCGGTCAACGTTGATGCCGTTGGCCCGCGCCATTCGCGGGTTGGCGCCTGCGGCGCGCATGGCCAGGCCATATCCGGTGCTAAGAAACAGGTCGAGAAACAATTTGCAGACGACCACGACCGCAGTGAGCAGGATGACAGGCACATAAAAGGAGGGAAAGCCGAGATGCTCTATTGTCGAATAGACCGTATCGACGCCAATCAGTCCGATGTTTGGCCGGCCCATCACCCGCAGATTGACCGAGTACAGCGCGATCGCCGTCAATATCCCCGCAAGGATATTCAGGATACGGAATTGGATGTTCAGTAGCCCCGTCACCAGCCCGGTAATGGCGCCCGCGATCATCGCAAGCAAAGTCGCGATCCAGGGATTTACCCCTATGGCCATAAACGATGCAGCTACCGCGGCGCCAAAGGGAAACGAGCCTTCGACGGTCAGGTCGGGGAAGTCGAGAACCCGAAACGTGACATAAGCCCCCAGAGCGACGAGCGCGAATACTAAACCGGTTTCTAGAGCACCGACAAACGCATAAAGACTCATCGCGACAGTCTCGCTCCTGATTTGTCCGACGGCCCGGCGGTCGATGCTCTAGAAAATGGTTGCCGCGCGATCCAGCACGGATTTCGGTATCGTCACGCCCATCTTCTCTGCCGAAGCTCTATTGAGATAGAGGCCGATTCCGTTCGGCGTGTCCTTCATATAGACAACATCGAGGTCGCCGGGCTTGGTGCCTTTCAGCACCTTGTCGACCATCTCGGCGGTTTCGACGCCCATCTGGACGAAATCGAAACCCACGGTTCCGATCGATCCGCGTTGGACGCTACGACGTTCCGCTGAAAACAACGGGACATGCGCGCCCTGGGCAACCTTCACCACGGTTTCAAAGGCGGCATAAACGATTGTGTCGTTCGGTACGAAGATGGCGTCCACCCGGCCAACGAGACTCTGAGCTGCACTGGCAACATTGTTGACGCCCATGGCGGGCGACTCGATAACCTTGAATCCCATTTGTGGCGCAAAACTCTTGATGCTATCGGCCGTTGCGCGCGCGCTGTCCTGGGAAGAATCGTACAGCACACCAAGCGTCTTCAGGTCGGGCACGATCTCCTTCACCAGGTTGAGTTGAAGCTCGGTCGGGACCAGATCCGACACTCCACTCACATTGCCGCCGGGATGCGCATTCGTCGAAACGATCTTTGCGCTCACAGGATCGGTCACCGTCGTAAAGACGACTGGCAGATCCTTCGTCGCGGCAACGACGGCCTGGCTGACTGGCGTGGTGATCGAAACGATGACATCGGGTGCATCGCCAACGGACTGGCGGGCGATCTGTTGCGCTGTTCCGAAATTGCCCTGGGCGCTTTTGAAATCGAACTTCAAGTTCTTTCCTTCAACGTAACCGTGCGCCGCCAACCCTTTGAGAATTCCGTCCTTTACTTCAACAAGCTGTGGGGTATCCACCATGGTGATGACGGCAACGTGCTTCATCGCATCCGCATGAACCGGCCCGACAAAGGAAGAATGAGCTGCGATGCCAAGCACCAAGCCGACCACCCCGAACCGAAACCGCTGCATTGAGATCTCCGTATTTTGCTGGACGTATCGTTGCGCGCTCAAGATTTCGATCTTACTCAAACTACATGAGCCGGATTAAATAGCGCCGGATCACCGTCGTCAACCAAGACATCTCCACCTGGACTTCCCGCAAGAAAAAACACTTTGATGCAGTGGGCGATTAAAATTTGGCCATCTACAGACCGCGACGCAGGCAGACCACCTACTCATCAACGGAATTTGCGTACCAGCCTTCACCAAAGCTGAACGGCCTGCCATCGAACCATGCTCATGAAGGTCAAGCTAGTTGCCGCGACTCTTGTGGCCTTGCCTGGATCTTTGAGGTGATCGTCTTCGATGAGTTGTTCATTGAGCATGAACGGATCGCCTTACTGAAAACCCGCTCGCGACCATGAAGATGCGCCGGAGTTCAATCGGCAAGGCCAGTCTCCTTCAAGAACCAGCGTCGCATGCTCCGGCAAATCCCGTCCGAACCGGCCACACTTCTCATACATTTCGCTCGTACACAAGCAATTAGCGCCGCGGCTACCCCAAGCGCCCGTTGGCGACCAAGAGTCCGCATCTTTTAATTGCTTGTATACAAGCAATGTTTGTGATTATCCTTTGTGCACACCGATGCGGAGGCGCAAGTGACAGTGGTCTTCTCGAAAGACGGGATACGACTCCATGTCGAAGAAGCAGGCGCGGGCGTTCCGGTTGTCTTCGTGCACGAATTTGCTGGCGACCACCGGGCATGGGAACCCCAGGTAAGACATCTGTCGCGCATGCATCGATGCGTCACGTTCGCGTCGCGCGGCTATCCGCCTTCGGATGTGCCCGAAAATCCGGAGGCCTATAGTCAGGATCTTGCGCGATCCGATGTCATCGCCGTTCTCGATGCATTGGAGATTGAGCGGGCTCATATAGTTGGCCACTCCATGGGCGCTTACACAGCTCTGCATGTCGGCATTCGACATCCGGAGCGTTGCCTCTCAGTCTCCGTCCTGGGATGTGGATGGGGATCCAAACCCGATGAACGGGAAGAAGCGGCACAGGCGTGCGAGCGAATAGCGGAAATTTTCGAACGCGAACCGATCGCCGAGGCGGCGGCGAAGTACGCGCGCTTTCCGATGCGGACGACGTTTGAAGCCAAGGACCCGCGCGGGTTTGCTGAATTCGAAAGCATGCTGGCTCAACATTCGGCAATAGGGTCCGCGCTCACCATGCGCAACCTTCAACAGAAACGTCCCACGCTCTGGGATATGAAAACGCAATTGGAGGCTTTTCGCTTGCCGCTGCTTGTATTAGTCGGCGACGAAGACCATCCCTGCTTTGATGGAAGCCTGTTTCTCAAGCGGATCGTACCGCAAGCTGCGCTCGTCGTCGTGCCCCGGTCCGGTCATACGATTACCTTGGAGGAGCCGAACGCGGTCAATGCCGCACTTTGCGAGTTGTTCTATGCCACATCAGTCGACGCCTGGATGGCTCATAAGCCAGGGAACATGCAACGGTGAGCGAGCGACGACAGACGCGATGAGCGAACTTTCGGGAAACGCGACCAAAAGACCAAGACACGCCTTAAAGACAACCGCCCTGGTACTTTTCACCGACAACCAGTCATCAAACACGGAGGACTCTACGATGGATCTACAGCTCAAAGGCAAGACGGCCCTCATCACCGGCGGCAGTGAAGGAATCGGACGCGCGATTGCGTCGGTGCTCACCAAAGAAGGTGTCGATGTTGCCATCTGCGCGCGCCGGAAGGAGCTACTGGAATCCGTCGCGGCGGAATTGAGCAATGCGACGGGCCGGAAGGTTGTCGCAATCCCGGCAGACCTGACAAAAGACGCCGACGCCGCGAACTTCGTCGAGAAGGCAGCCGAGGCGCTTGGGCGCGTCGATATCATGATCAACAATGCCGGCGCGGCGCCTGGAGGCGTGATCGAAACACTCACCGAGGATCATTGGTATCAGGCCCTGCAGTTGAAGTTCATGGGCTATGTGCG
Source organism: Bradyrhizobium sp. (assembly GCA_035483915.1). GTDB lineage: Bacteria > Pseudomonadota > Alphaproteobacteria > Rhizobiales > Xanthobacteraceae > Bradyrhizobium. The sequence goes on along the minus strand of DATHPL010000483.1, from coordinate 16,584 downwards.
TTGCCTGCGCTATTCGCTTCCGATCATGGTCAATCAAGGCGGCGGTCGGGTCGTCAATCTGATTGGAAATGACGGCGTCAAGCCATCTTACTGGGAGATCGCACCTGGCGCGGCCAATGCGGCCGGACAGAATCTCACCAAGGCGCTGGCCGGTCAGTACGGCAAACACGGCATTTCGTTCGTGGCGGTGAATCCCGGTCCGGTCCGAACGGAGCGCTGGGACGGCCTCGTCAAAGCGATGTCCCGCGACATGAACATTCCCTACGCGGAGGCAGACACGCTTGCTCCCGCCGCCATTCCGATGGGGCGGATCGCTGAACCGGAAGAGGTTGCAAACCTCGTTGCTATGATGGCGTCTCCGCTGACCCACTATGTCAACGGCACGATGATCGAGATCGATGGCGGCCAGGAAAAGGCACTGATGGATCGCGCTCGCGATCGCTAATCGGCCGGTCGAGGACGACACTTCGGCGGCGGGCTTTCGCTTCGCCGCCGGGCATCCTCTGTTGGCGCAGCGGCGGCACTTTCATACAGCGCCTGCCATATATTTTACTCGGTGCCCGCGTGGCCGTCGTCGCGCCGGGGGAAGTGACACTTCTAATCTGCCCCTCCCCGCACAGATGCGGGAGATACAGGATAAAGCAGTTAAACGCCGGGAATGGCGCTTTTCGTCCTGCGCGCGATGATCTATGAAATGGTCCTGCTCGGATAGTCGGCTCCACGATCTGGACATTTGCCGTTCTCGTCTGTTGTGACATCGCATCTCGTCGTCGAAGGTTCGACATATTCAATCCATCCGGCCCAGGGTCGTTGACCGCCCAATGAAAACTCCCAGAGCGACAGTGCTGGCTTTCCCAGCCAAGGACGCATCATCTTACGATCTGGATAGCCAGATTGGGTTTCGTTTGCGGCTCGCGATGCAGAAGCATACGGATATCTTCTTCAAGAACATGGATTTGGGACTCACGCAGGCCCAATTTGCCGCAATGGCCCGCCTCCAGACGACCGGGGCGTGTTCGCAAAATCAGCTTGGCCGGTCCGTCGGCCTCGATACAGCCTCGATGGTCGGCGTGATCCGCCGGCTCAAGGCCCGAAAGCTGATCTCGATCGCAAAAAACAAGGAAGATCGGCGTCGGGTGATCATCGACCTGACGGCTTCGGGCCGCGCACTGATCGCGAAAGCCATCGAGATGGGGCTTCGTGCCAACGAGCAGACCTTGTCCCCGCTGACACTAACCCAACGCAAGCAGTTAATCTCGCTTTTAGGTCTTCTGGTTTCCGGCGAAGACGAATTTTCCAGGGAATAGCCGGCGACAGGAATTCGGCGCGCAGGAGGAGTTTGGCATTCCCGTGTGAAAGACCCCGGCGCGCCTGGTTATTCCAACCGTTTATTTCGTTCGCGCGCGCTTTTCGAACGGCAGCAGCACATTCAGCAAGACTGCGACGAGAGTGCCGACGACAATTCCATCTGCGGCCAATATGCGGACCGCCGCGGGAACGACTTCGAACACCTGCGCGGGCGCCAGATTCACAACCGTGCTGAGACCGACCGAAGCTGCGAGTATGAGTGTGTCGCGCTGCTCTTCCAGGGATCGGGAGACGATCTTGATGCCGACCACGACAATCATGCCAAACATGAAGACCAGCGTTCCTCCGAGCATAAAAGGCTGGATCACGCCGACCGCGGCTCCCACCTTTGGCAGAAACGCCATGCAAACAAGTATCAACCCGGATATCGCAACAACATAACGACTGGCCACACCGGTCAGCGAAATCGCACCGACGTTCTGGTCGTAGGATATGAGGGGAACTCCCCCGAAAACAACCGCGATCGTCGACCCCAGGCCGTCCCCCGCTATCGCGCCCCGGATACGCCGCTCAGTCGGCTCTACTTGAATCATCACGCACAGGGCTATGGTGATGCTCATCGTGTAGATCGCAGCGACCACTTGATAGATAATGATCGACGTCGCGCCACCGACGCTCGGCCACGCTATACCGTACGGTAAAAAGCTTGGTACCCTGAACCATGGCGCAGCAACCAGATTTTCAAAATTTTCCAGGCCGCTGAAAAATCCGGCGATATAAACCCCAACGACAGCCAGCAGGATGGAAAACGACCGGATCGTCCTATTTCCCAGCGCGGCGATGACCGTGATCAGGATGATGCTTCCGAGCAGGAACGCTACCGTTATCGGTTGCCCGAAATAGGGTGTATTTGCCCCGAACGCCACGTTCATCGCGATCTTTATCAATGCAAGTCCTGTGACGATCAGTAACGAGCCGATAACGATCGGAGGAAAGAAACGACGGACTTTTCCAACGATCGGACTGATTGCCAGCAGAACAACGCCCCCTATCAGCAATGCGCCTGTGGCGGCGCCGAGGCTCTCTGACTTGGAAATTTGAACAACTGGACCGATATAAACCGTGTAAGCACCGAGCAGCAGCGGCAGGCGCGCCCCGACCCAACCGACTCCCAATGCGGAAATCAACGTACCTATCCCGCACCCCAGCATCACGCCGGTTATGAGCGCGGCACGGAGGTCCGCAGGCAGATTCAAAAGCTGCCCGATGACCAGTGGTGAGGCTACCATGGCCGAGAACATGATCAGTACATGCTGTGCCCCATACAGGAACGCCTCGAGCGGTGACGGCTTGTCTTCGAGACCGTAGCGCAGAGCTATCGTACCGGCATCGCCATCACCGGTGCCGGCGGCGCCATCATCGGCAAGCAACTGGCCTACTTCCACTTGTTTCGATACTTCCATCGCCGGGAGCCCGCCAACAATCGAATAAACTTGTCATCTGACTTACTTGTATGCAAGTGATTTATCATAAGCCATAATGGTGTCTGCCGTCAGACGACGCTCCGGTTTCCGTCGCAATGCGAACATCCAGCGACCCCGCATCCCGGTTAGCGTTGCCGACCGAGACGGCGGGAACGTTCGCGCAAACCTGCCTGCGCTTACGGCTCTCTTTGCAGGAAATCCATCCAACGACGACTGTCGAGTAAAGGAAAACGTATGCAACTGGACCTGGAAGGAAAACGCGTACTCATCACGGGTGCCTCGAAGGGGATCGGACTGGCTACGGCCTGGGCCTTTGCGAAAGAAGGATGCGAACTCTATCTGTCGGCACGATCACTGGACCAACTGGAAAAAAACCGGGAAGAGATACTGCGCCAGCACAAGACGCGCATTGCGGTTTTCGCCGCCGACATGGGATCGAGCGCAGATATCAGGAAGCTGGCCGAACAATTTTGCGAGGCCGATATCCTGGTCAACAACGCCGGCGACATCCCTTCCGGCGATTTGGATCATGTCGACGAGGAAGCCTGGCGCAATGGCTGGGACGTCAAGGTCTATGGCTACATCAATCTGACGCGGCACATTTATCGACGGATGGTGGACCGGAAAAGCGGCGTCATAATCAACGATATCGGCAATTCCGGGGAAAACTGGGATGCCAATTATATCGCCGGCGCAGCCGGCAACGCGAGTCTGATGGCATTCACGCGGGGCTTGGGCGGCGTGAGCCTTGACCATGGCGTACGCGTCGTTGGCGTAAATCCGGGCCCGGTTGCGACCGACCGTATGGTCAAGATCATGAAACGGCGGGCGATCGAATGGTATGGCGACGAAAGCCGCTGGGAAGAACTGAATGACAAGTATCCGGGTAAACGACCGGCGACGCCGGAAGAGGTCGCCGACCTCATCGCGTTTCTGGCCTCGCCACGGGCTGGCTACATAACCGGTACCATTGTCACGATCGACGGCGGGATCGCGTCAAGGCGCTCAATCATCTGACATGGCAAGACAGACATAATTGAAGCTTTGCCCCCGCTGCTGCATTCTGACGCAGAGGCGGAGGGTCGCGATCGCTGGTGTCGCGGGTGCTATCACTCCTCCGTTCGCGACGCGTCTTGTCGACAAAGGATATATTCGGCAGGCTACGTGGGGAGCAATGGTTATCGCGATGCTGGCGTTTTTGACATCATTGATGGCCTACGACGTGCGTATCGCGATCATCGTCCTGGTCGCAGTCGTGTTGGATGGGGCGGTGTCGGCTCATTTGGTTTTCGGGCAACGCGCCATCTATTCTCTGGATCCGAACAAGCGGGGCCGGATGAACGCGATATATATCGCCGGTTTCTTCGCCGGAGGCTCCGTCGCTTCGGTAATCGCCGCATGGTGTTTCCTGAACTACGGATGGTGGGCGGTCGTCGTGCTAGGCACGTCGTTGGCATTAACGGCGCTGATCTACAGTCTTGGAGAAAATCCGGAGGCGAAGGAATCGGGCTTTCGCGCTTAAGACGATAGCGAGCTCCTGGCGCTGCTTAATCGCAGCAGCATGCGAGCGATAGTGGCGCCCTGGCGGCTATCTATGGCGCTTGGTCACCAATAGTCGTTGCGGGGGTGGTGTTGGCGCGCGAGGCAAGCCGGGCGTGCAGCCGGTCAAAGGCGTAGCTTGCAACGACGAGGTAGCGCCACAGCCGTCAGGTTAGTTGCCGCCCCGATTTTGCCTTCGATGTCGAGCGGCTTGAACTTGCCGGGTCATGTGTTTTTCTCGCGAAATGCATCCACCGAAGCCACGGCCAGAAACTACGGTTTGCGTGTTGACTAGAGGGAACACCGCGAAGCTGGCCTCAACCTCTATCGCGCTGCTCGTTGTTTTTGCTGGCGCTTCGAACAATGCGATACGGAGGGAAACCGTGCAGTGGCGGAAGAGCCCTCCTCCGAACCCAAGACGAAAAACTACGGCTTGCGGGAGGAATTAGCGCAAAATCGCGGAATTCTTCCGTAGTTTTGCGGTAATTTCGAACAATTGGATACAGGGGAGAGCTGTGGCGTAGAAATGGCGGCGAGAGTGTCAGTCAATCCCCCTTGAAATATAAAGCATTTTCGACCCTCCTGGACCAAAACCCACCGTGAGCTACGGGCGAAAATGGAGTTTTACCTCCGACAAAAACTTGTTGCGCCAAATGGCCCGTTCACAACAGCAATACCATCAAGCAAATCCTTGATTTGCGATGTTCGACGCACCTGTTTGTTATGTAGCAACCATCCGATGAACGATTCTTGAAGCAGACCTTGACAACTTGCCGGGCAAGCAGCCGTCAACGCAGTTCACACCCGAGATAGCTTTCCCTCACCTGTGCCGACCCCAACATTTCGTTCGCCAACCCCATCGGCCACGATAGCCCCATCCTCTAGGACATACGCGTAGTCGGCTATCTCCAGCGTCGAATGCACGTCCTGCTCGACCAAACAGATCGTAATGCCACGCCGGCGAACTTCGACGATCGTCTCGAACAACATTTGTGCGGTCGACGGCGCGAGGCCGAGGCTGGGTTCGTCCAGCAGCAATAACCGCGGAGCCGCCATCAGCCCTCTCGCGATCACAAGCATCTGTTGTTCGCCACCAGATAAAGAACCTGCCGTGCGATCAAAACAAACGCGATCGAAAAACTCGAAGCCAAAATCGCAAGTAAAGCGAGAGCTCGGCCACGGATTTTTGAGTGCTAACGAGTTTTAGCAATAACAGGCAATTTCCAGGTTCCCGCGCGAATGTTATAGGGAGACCGGGGCTCTCACGGTCGATACAGCGCGATCAAACCCGAGGGATTTCAACATGCGCATTAATCGTACCTGGCCACGCCACGATTTGACCCTCTCCAAGCTTGTCATCCTGTTCGTTTCTGCCATTTTGCTGGCGTTTCCCGGACCTTCAGAAGCACAGCAGCGATCGCCCACGATCGACATAGCCAAGGCTTACAACCTTGATTCATTTGGGCAAATCGAAGCCATCCGGTACACTTGGAATATCGATTCCGCGGTCATCAAGGTTGCCCGCAGTTGGGAATGGAGTCCGAAGACCGACACCGTCTCGTATGACGGGAAAGACAAGGACGGCAAAGAGGTCAAGGCGACTTACAAGCGCTCGGAACTCCAGAGCCAGAGCGAGGCCATCAAGGCGTTCGATCCGCAGTTCATGAACGATCAGTATTGGCTGATCCTCGCGATCCGTATCGCATGGGACGGCGTGACGGGGACCGACGAGGGCATACAAAAGCTTCCGCTTGGTGATGGGTCCGCACAAAAGGTTTCGGTGAAATACCCGGAAGCGGGCTATCAGCCCGGCGATACCTGGGACCTCTATGTCGGCGCCGACAAGAAGATCCAGGAGATCGTCTATCACCGTGGCGCTCCAACCCCGCCGCCTCACCTAGTGATGGCCAATTACACCGACTACAAGAAGGCCGGCCCGCTCGTCGTCGCGATGGATCACCACGGGAAAGTTGACGGAAAGGATTTTCGACTGTTCTTCACGGACGTGTCGGTCAAGCTGTCCGGATCGGATAATTGGATCAAGGCGCAGTGACTTCGACGTAACAACCGGACGCTCTCTCGCGTAGTAGCGTAAAGGTTGCGCCGCCTGAGGATATCCGCGGCGCGCCTTCCTGGCTAAGACAACAACATAACCGATCGATCTGGAGCACGCGCTCATGGCCAATCCTTTCAGCGATGCCTGGATGTTCCTGACGGCAAACACCGGCGATTTTCAAAAGCTCGGAGAGTGGCGCTTTCTGGTGCTGGCGCTGTTCTACGCACTCCTGATCGTCGGAACGGTGGTTGCGTTCAAAAATTGGCAGGAGGATCCGGCGCAACGGACCGGCCGCAATCTCGGCGTCTGGTTCGCTCGCATGTTGATCGGCTGCATGTGGTTCCAGGGCATGTTGTGGAAGCTGCCGCTGCCGTTTTCCGACGGCCTGCAATACTGGACCGAGCAGGAGTCGACCAACGCGGCATTCCAGTTTCATCGCACATTCCTGAAGGATTTCGTGCTGACCCACATGTCGATCTTTGGTCCGATCGTGTTTCTCGCCGAGCTCGTGTTTGCGGGATCGTTAATGCTGGGGCTTGCGGTGCGCCTCGTGGGCGTGCTGGCGATCGCATATACGCTGCAGCTCTGGCTCGGGCTCTACGACAATTCCTCCGAGTGGCCGTGGACCTACATGTTCCTCGCCGTGCTAATGTTCCTGTTCACGGTCGAGGCCGCCGGCCGCAGTCTCGGCCTCGATGGCTGGCTGCGCCGCAGGGTCGCTGACGTGCGCGATGGCAAGGGGCTGATCGGCTGGTTCTTCCACATTGCGGGCTAGTTGCAGAATGATCGAGCTCGCTCGCGCTGCGACGCTAATTGCAGTGTTGAACGCGACTTGCGCCTCCGCTGCTGACATCGGCTATCTGGCTCCGCCGGGTGTTCCCGCAACGAGGTTTCCTCCGCCGCGGCGCCCGGTGGCGCCGATCGTCAGTCCAAGCCGCTCGGCCGAAGACCGCCGCGACGCGCTCGATGAGGACGGCGAGATTGCGCGCCTTCTTGAGATCAAACCAGGCATGACGGTGACCGACATCGGCGCCGGCAGCGGCTATCACACGGTGCGCATGGCGCCCCGCGTCGGTCCCACCGGCACCGTCATCGCAGAGGATGTCACGCAAAGCTATCTCGTTGAGCTCGCAAAGCGCATCGAGCAGCTGAAACTGACCAACGTGAAACTCGTGCTCGGCGAGCCGCACGATCCGCGGCTGCCCGCCTCATCGCTCGACGCGGCAATCCTCGTGCACATGTATCACGAGATCGCGCAACCCTATGCTTTGCTCTATAATCTCGGGCCGGCTCTCAAGCCCGGCGCGCGGGTCGGCATTGTCGACCAGGAGCGTCCGACGCCCGAGCACGGCACACCGATCGAGCTGCTCCGCTGCGAGCTTTCCGCGGTCGGCTATCGTGCCATCGCGACCCACCAACTCGCAGGCGATGGCGGGTATCTGGCGGTATTCTCTCCGCCTGACGCGGCGTCCCGGAAATCTCCCGAGGATATCGTTCCTTGCGACGACCGTGCCGGCGCACGATGATCAGGTTTTCCGCAGCGCAAGCGCAAGACGAATGAATGTCGTCGAAATAGACCAAGCCGCCTTGAGGCCGGCAATGAAATTGCCGGAGACCTTCGAGACGCCGCCGATCCGCCGCCGCTGCCCGACCGCGATTTCGAGCGCCGGCAAGCGCGCGGCCGCGACGCGCATCAGCATTTCCAGGTTCCAGCCGAACGTCTCCTCCTTCATGCCGAGACCTTTGAGGGCATCACTGCGGATCGCACGAAACGGTGAGAGATCGGTGAAGCGCGCGCCATAGACCAACCGCAGGAGCAGCCCGCCGACATGGCCCGCAAGCAATTGTTGCGGCGCGAGGCTGCCGGGCTCGCGAGGCCCGCGCACGCGCGAGCCGAGCACGAAGACGGCCCGACCGGCGGCAATCGGCGATACCAGAGCCGGGATGAATTCCGCGGGATCGCTGCCGTCGCCATCGAGGAAAACGAGAATATCGGCATCACTGCGCACGGCGGCAATGCCGGCCTGGATGGCGCGACCATAGCCGCGCCGCAATTCGATGATCACGCGCGCGCCTGCTTCCGTTGCGCGCTCGACGGTGCGATCCCTCGAGCCACCATCGACAACGACGACCTCGCTGACATCTCGTGCCAGTACCGCGTTCACGACCTTGCCGATCGCGGTCTCCTCGTCGAGACAGGGAATGATCGCTGAGACGAGCGGCGCATGAGTCACCTTGGTCACAGGCTCCAGCGCAGGCCGCAACTGGCGCAGGCTTTGGGCGGCTTGTCCGACAGCAGCGCCGCACGAAATTCGCGATAGGCGGGTCCGTTCCAGATATCCTGCAACGGCTGCTTTTCGGCATGGCCGAGCGTATAATTGTCGTAGCCATGCTGCGAAAACGGCGCGATGCAGCATGGTAGCGCGCGGCCATTGGCAGTAAAATACATCAAGGACCAGGGCCGCCGGCACAGCGACCATGGCGAACCATCGCCGCTCGCCTTGAGGCTCAACCCCGGCTCGCTCGCCGCGCCCGACGCGCTGAAGATGATGCCGAGCGAACGCGCGAGGTCCTCAGCCTGTTTCAGATAGGCGGCCTCCTCCGCGGTCAGGCGTTCGAACAGCGCCTGATCCGGCTGCGCCTTGCCAATCGCCGCTTCATCAAAGAACACCAGGCGCTGCAGGTAGACTTCCCTGACGCCGGCTTCGGCTGCGACCTGCACAAAGGCCGGCAATTCCTCGACCGTTTCCTTCAGGCCGGTAAGCCAAACAGATACCTGCGGCTTTGCGTGCCCCTCGCGCTCCTGCAGCTTGCGAAACGCGCGGACATTGCGGATGATGCGGTTGAAATAATCGCGGCCGCGGATCGCTTTGAAACTTTCGCGGCTCGAGGCATCGAGCGATACCCTGAGCTCATCGAGACCCGCATCGATCAGCGCGAGGCCATTGCGCTCGCTGAGCACGGTGCCGTTGGTGTTGAACAGAACGTAGACGCCGCGATCCTTGAGATATTTGACCATTTTGGGCAGGTTCGCGACCAACATCGGCTCGCCGACGCCATGCAGGACCGCGCGAGAGAGATCAGGAGCCTGGTCGACGATCGATGTGAACAGCTCCCAGTCCATATCACGCGGCGGCTCGAGCTCCTCGTAAGTGCGCGGGCAGGTCGTGCAGAGCAGATTGCAGCGGTTGGTCACTTCCAGATAGAGGCAGACCGGCGGACGCTCCGCAACAGCTGTACGCTCGGCTACGACCTGCTCGTGATAGCGGCGGGGATCGAAGGGACCGCGCGCGCCTGGCGTTTCGCCGGTAGGGCTCATTGCGATGATCCTGCATTTGCGGTCCTTGACTGGCGACTCCTCCAGGCCACCCAGGCCCAGGCCAGCAACAGACCCCCGAACAGAACCGATTTTGTCACCATTCTCGGAATGTAGAAATCCCAGTCGAGTTGCTCCGACAGCATCAGGGCCGCGATCGAAACGGCCCAGGTCGGTGGAGAACCGCACAAGGCAACGAACGGTGTGACCGCCAGAAAGTACCAGGGATAGTTCGGCGACACCAATAGCAGCGAAAGAAGCAGCAGCATGTTGATGCTACCCAGACTGGAAGCCACGTTGCGATCAGTACGGAAAGCTACCACAAACGCCGCAAACAACAGCGCGAGCGTAGCCAGCACCAGATAGACGGCGACATCGCCCCGATGTTCGCCAAACGCCAACCGCCATAGCGCGAGCGGCCAGAGCTCGTAGCCGGCACTGATCCCCTCTTCCGCCATATAACCTTTGGTCAGATAGCCGAACACACCCCAACCGACCGACAAGTACGGCAGATAACACAGCACCGTGACGGCGACCACAACCAGCGGCATTTTCAGATTCCAGGGACGCCAGATGCCAGCCAGCACCGGCGCCACATACGGCTTGACCAGTGCCGAGAACGCGATCAAGGCGACGCCGCGTAGCGCCTTTCCAGTCATGGCCACCCACAAGCCCGACAGCATCAAGGCGACCATCAGTGCGTCGACATGACCGCCATTGGCAATCTCCCATAACGGAAGCGGGTGCCAGAGATAAGCGATCACGCGCGTCACCGGCTGGTCCATCTGCCGCAGGAATAGCATGATCAGCGCGACGGAGACGGCGTCGCATGCGAGCATCGCAAGACGCATCGTGGTGACGTTCTCGCCGAACCGCGTGACGATCAGGAAGAAGAATTGCGCGACCGGCGGGTAGATGGTCGCCGCCGTATCAACACGGTTGATGTGCGGGAAGATCGCCGCGTCGCGCAGGGACGCCAGCGCCGGATCGGCTGGAAAATAGCGGTAAGGATTGATGCCGGCGGCCTGAACTCTGCCATCCCAGATGTAGCGGTAGATGTCGCTGGACAGCAGCGGATCGAACAACAGCACATAGACGCGAAGCAGGATCGCGACCGAAAAGATCAGCCACAGCACGCGATCAGGCGGCGCGCGTTCGGCCTGGCGCGTCGCAACGATCGTCAGCAAGGCCGCGATCATGGTCAGAGCGATGTAGGCATTGTCGCCGAGAGTCCTGAACGCAAAAGGAGTGACCGAGGTGAGAGCGATCAAAGCGGCGGCAATGCCGATCAACCTCGCGAGCGGACTCATAGGCTTAGCTCAGGTGCGTCCTTGAGAAAGGCTAGGCTCGCGGGTGCAGGTCCACCGGCGCGAAAGCGGCGCGAGCGGCCGGCCAGTTCCTCCTGCAGCCAGCGCAACGTCTCGACGTCGTCGATATCGTACCATTCAGGCAGCAACGTTGTGGCAAGCCCGATTTCCGCCGCGCGTTCGCGAGTGGCGCTTGCCACGGTGTCCGTTCCCCATACAATCCGCGTGAATAGCTGCGGATGCATTTGTTTCAGACCGATCAGGTAGTAGCCGCCGTCACTGGCCGGTCCAAGCACCATCCGGTCGCCGGGCTCGCGCAAGGCTTCGATCGCCTGTACCAGGAAGCGGGACGGCAAGGTCGGGCTGTCACCATTGACCAGCAGTACGCAGTCATGCCCGGAAGCCAGCAGCGCACGCGAGGCACCAGGCAACACCTCGCCGAGATCCTTGCCGGCCTGCAGCAGCAGCCCGAAATTTCTTGGAAGCAATTCGCGCATGATTTGCTCGGTCCCCGCAGGCGCGTAGACGCCATAGCCGCGACGGCCAAGACCCTCCGGAACCGCGTCGATCGCGGTCGCCACGTCACGGAGAAAGCAAGCCGACAATTGTGAGGCCGCGTCGGCGCCGATTGCTAACGCAAGCCGCGTCTTTGAACGGCCTGGCAAAGGCGCCTTGCAGATGATCCCGATCGCCGCGCCGCTCACGGCAGGACCCGTGAGCGCAGGCGATCGGCGGCGATCACGATGAGCTCCAGCGCGTCGCGACTGCCGTCAGCTTCACCCTTTTCAAAATCGCCGTCGACGCGCCCCATCTGATTGGTCACATGGGCGAAGCACAGCACGGGCTTTTGCCGGGCTCGGGCGAAGGCGTAGAGCGCTGCGGCCTCCATCTCCACCGCCAACAGATTGCGCTCGGCCATCGCATCGATCGCGGCTTGCGTCTCGCGGAACGGGGCGTCGGTGGTCCAGGTCGCGCCAGTCAGCACCGGCACCGGAAATCTTTCAAAGGCGCCGTCGAGCTTCGAAATCAATCCGGCATCCGCGTGCGAATAGTCCGACGGTAGCGCATAATGATAACTCGTGCCTTCATCGCGCAACGCGCGATCGATAACGATGAAATAAGGCGGCGGGCGCACCGGCACGATCTGGCCGGAGGACGTCACGCTGATCAGCAGCTTGCAGCCCGAGGCGAACATTTCCTCGGCGATCAGTGTTGCAAAGGAGGCGCCAACGGCGCAGCCGACAATGCCAAACTCCATTCCTCCGTGGCTGAACGAATAAAGCTGCGTGTGATAGCAGGCCCAGCCTTTTTCCAGCCGCGCCTCGCCATGTGCGAGCAAGCTGCGCAGGATGTCGCCGTCTGGATCGAGGATGCAGATCGCGGGGGTGCTGGATGGCGGGATCCGCTTTTGCCGGCGCGCCTCGCGCAGCAGGCTTTCCGGCGTGAAGGCGGAGGGCTGCGCATAGTGTTTTTGCGCGAGGATGGGCGGGACCTCGCCGTCATTTGCGGCCATCTCGAAACAGATCCGGTTACGTGCCCGATCATTGGTAGCGTTCTCAGGGGTAGCGGGCAAGCGCCGGACCGCCGGCGGGCCACAGCCAGGGTGTCATGAAAAATAAAATTCGACCGATGAAACAAGAGGGTCTTCCGCAACGTATTCTTGCGGGGATATTGTTCCCCGATCTAACGCCGCCACCTGCCATCGAGCGAAACCTGTCGAGTTGATCCGATGGTGGGGATCGCCTAGCTTGGTCCTGTAGAAGTGCGGGTCTGAATCTTCAACGCCAATATCGAGGGCCGTCATGGATCAAGAGACCGCCGTTTCAAGTGCCAGGGACATCGCCGATCGCATTCTCGCACCGGCGGCCAGACAGAACGACAAAGATGGGCGATTTTCCTCCGAAGCCATCGCCGCACTCGGCTCGAGCGGATTGCTGGCGATCACGCTGCCGACCGATATCGGCGGCTCGGGCCTCGGACCGCGAACGCTTGCCGCCGTCATCGCGACACTAGCGGAATCAGATGCTTCTACGGCGATGGTCTATCTGATGCATATCTGCGCCACCGCAACTATCGCATCCGCGCGGACAGGCGCAGCCACGGCTTCGACGCTCAAAGAGATTGCAGCCGGCGGGCATCTCACCACGCTGGCCTTCAGCGAAGCTGGATCGCGCAGTCATTTCTGGGCGCCGGTCTCTCGAGGCAAACGACACGGCGCCAATGTGCGCATCAACGCCAAGAAGTCCTGGGTGACAAGCGCCGGCCACGCGCAGAGCTACGTCGTTTCGGCACTGGCGCCCGACGGAAAGGGTCCGACCGACTCGACTCTCTATCTTATTGCAAGCAACAACCCCGGATTGTCGACCGCAGGCCCCTGGGACGGTTTTGGCATGCGCGCCAACGCCTCCGCGCCGATGAGCCTCGAGGATTGTGAGGTCGAGCCCGGCTTCCAGTTGATCGATGATGGAGCCGGCTTCAAGGCGATGCTGGAGGTTGTGCTTCCGCTGTTCAACCTCGGAACATCGGCGGTCGCGCTCGGACTTTGCCGCGCGGCGGTAGCAGGAGCAGCAACGCATCTGAAGTCCGCGCGCTTCGAGCATCTGGGCGCGACGCTCGGTGAGAGCTTGCCGACGCTTCGTGCCCAGCTTGCGACGATGCAGATCGACACTGACGGGCTTGCGGCCCGCATCGATGATCTTGTCGATCATCTCGAGCGCCCCCGCGAAACAACCGTATTGCGTGTGCTTGAGTGCAAGGCAGCGGCGGGCGAGGTCGCTATCGCCGTCACTTCGGCGGCGATGCGTGTCTGTGGAGGTGCCGCGTTCTCAAAGCACATGGCCATCGAGCGCCTGTTCCGCGATGCCCATGCGGGCGCTGTGATGGCGCCGACGGGCGACGTCTTGCGCGAGTTCATCGGCAAGGCAGTGTTGGGCATTCCGCTGTTCTGAGCATCAAGGGTGAGAGGCAATCATGAGCCGGTCGATCTGGGTTGGTGCCGTCGCTTACGATCCGAAAGTAGTCGGCATCTGGGAAGGCATGCGGAAATATTTCCACGAGGAAGCACACGTGCCCGTCGAAGTCGTGCTGTTTCAAAGCTACGAGGCGCAGGTCGCCGCCCTCCTCTCCGAGCCCGGTGAAGCGCTACCACGTATTGACATCGGCTGGAACACGAACCTCGCCTTTATCCAGGCCGACGCCTGGAGCAACCACCGGTGTCGCCCCATTGCGATGCGCGATACAGACTTGGGCTGGATGACCAAAATCGTCGCGGTTACCGGCGGGCCTGTGACAAAACTTGCCGATCTCAAGCGCCGCACACTGGCGCTCGGCAGCCGCGACAGCGGGCATGCGGCGATCCTGCCGGTCCATTTTCTCGAGCGCGAGGGAATATTCGAGGGGAAGGACTATCAGTCGCTGCGGTTCAACACCGACCTCGGCAAGCACGGCGACACTGGCACAAGCGAGTCCGACGTCGTTCGTGCTGTTCTCGACGGCCGCGCCGATGCCGGTGCGATCGGCAGCCCCTTCTGGAACGCGGTGCGGAACGAACGCCTGGTGCCGGAAGGCGCGCTCACAGAGATCTGGAGCTCGCCGCCATTCAATCACTGCATGTTCACGGCACGGTCTGATCTTGATCCTGCCTTGGAAAAGGCGTTCGCCAAGGCACTCTTCGCCATGAGCTTCGACAATCCGATCCATCGTCCGGTGCTCGAGGCGGAAGGATTGCGCCAGTGGATCGCGCCGCAGCTCGACGCCTACGCGAGCTTACGAGACGCATCGTCGCAGCAGGGCTTTTTGAAGAGGCCTGCGGCCTAGCATGCGGCCTTAGGCACAATTGAATATCTTTGCCAGCCGGCGCTGGTGCTGATGTTCGCGGTCGAAGGCGCGACGTACGGCGGCGAAGGATTCGGCGAGCGGAAAGATCTCTCGGCTGATCAGAAGGTCGTTATCCTCGGCGCCGACCGGATGCCAGAACACGCCCTCCGCGGTGATCGTCACCTCGGGAACGAGGTCCGCCCGTGCCAGGGCGATGCCCTCGGTTGCTGTGCCGCGCAGGGCAATTCGCCGGATCACCCGGTCTTCCTCGCGAACGCTATGGATGTCAAGAAAGCGGGAAAACTCTTCGGCTTCGTCGTCCGTCGACACCGTCGCCGCCAATCGCACGCGAAACCCCTCGGCGCGCGCAAGTTCGATTCCCCTCCAGGCCCGATGCCAAGATCCCGATCCGCGATGGGCGTCGTGTCGTTCCGCGGTCGGACTATCAAGGCTGATCTGAAAGGTCACACGCGCGCGCGGCAAGGCACGAAGTGTCTCGACCCGGCGTCCGAAAAACAGCATGCCGTTGGTAAGGACGGTAACCGGCGCGACCGCCGCGCAGGACGTAATAATCTCGCCGATATCGGGCAGCATGAAGGGCTCGCCGCCGGTCACAAAAATCTCTTTAACACTGAGCGTCGCCGCTTCGCTCGCGATTCGTCGCACCCGCTCGAGGCCGAGCGCGCGGCGCGGCGCCTTGGGCGAGGAGCGCACACAGCAATAATCGCAACTTAAATTGCAGTCGAAATTCGTATAAAGCCACAGACGCGAACCTACGGGCCGATCTCCGTCGACATTCGTGGGCGCCTCGCCATGGCGTATTACCCAGCGCGTGCGTCCCTCCTCCTCCGCCACATCGACCAGACTGTTTCGGGTGAAGCGGCACCAAGCTTCGAGCTCTGGCCCAAGCGCTGGATTGCCACTGACGACGGCGACGAGATCGCCCCTGCGGCACCGTCGGATCGCCGCGATCAATTCCGGCAGTAGGCCCGTGGCAAACGTCTTACTCCCCGCGTCAACCTTGACATCCGCAATCGTCATCATAGGGTGCACTATAGTTCTTGCGCTTGCGCAAGGAAAGCCAAGGCCGCCTTAAAGGGGAACTGAAGCTGGAGCCGAACTTCACGTCCGCTCATGGCCCCTTCTCGCACCATCGGGCCTCAGGGTGTCCCGCTGAGAACAGATCCTCGAGACGCGGATCGCTGTTGCCGCAGCGCCGGACAGAAAAAGGTTGAAGCGAGTGGTGAAGACACCCTACGACGCCAACGTTCTCGTCGACTGCCTCAGTGTTCTCAGCCGACGATCATGGCGTTCTACAAACGATCGAAATAATGAATGCAGATCAGAAGCGCGCAAGTTTTTCTGCTACGCCTGTCTTCGCTAAATTTCGCCTAGCTACGAATGAACTCGAAGAAGCGCGCCAATATTCCATCCTCGCCGATGGCAACCAACAAGATCGATGTTTTCTTTTGCCGTCGTACGAGTCAGTATTGCTTGCGCACACAATGGCGCGCTTGATGTTGAGGACGCTGACGTGGAAAAGAACAGGAAGATAGCCGCCCGTTCAGAATGAAAATCTGCCAGCTTCGATAAGCTACTGATTTTACTGGATGAAACCTGGCTGGCGACGCAGTGCAGATCGCACCGGTCTCCAGCCAAATTCCCTGCAAACAGGGAATTTTACAGGGAAAATCACGATTTCGGGCCTCAAGGCGACGATGTTAGAGCAGGAAACCGCTTTGCCGCAGGACTTTTCAG
>DATHPL010000482.1:0-4004 GCA_035483915.1 Bradyrhizobium sp. | reverse complement strand
GTGAGGCTGATCAAGACCACCGCAAACGACGCCAGCGTCGTGCGGAAGATATACCTGTCGATCGACCCCATCGTTATCGCACGATCCCACCTTGGCGCGCCTTTAGAGCGGTTCCGTCCAATCCCGGATGGGATCCCCTTTTGGCCGGTCCGCTTTGATTCAGGCTCGCATATAGTCTCACTAGCATCCCTTTGATCCGTCAACAAAATGGCTTGGCCGTGGCGGGCTTAGGATATGGTTAATAATTCTCGCAATGTGGCAGTGCCGCCACGCTTATGGTTGGCAGTTTGGCGGAAGGCAGGCCATATTGCGCCAAAGCACGCTCTTGACGGATGTTGGCTACAGCCGGGGAGAGAATTTTACGATCGTCCGGCCGTTTTTCGCCCCCCGGCGACGGCCCTGATTCACAGCCCTGATTCTTGGAGGACTTACGTATGACCGACGCCGTCAAGGTCGGCTTTGTCTCGTTTTCTGGCGCCACGAGCGAAGTTCTGGTGGTTTTGTGCGACGACGGGCTCGCGTTCGGCCCCGCGACCCTAAAGACGCTGGGGGCAGCGTCTGATCTGATCAAGCAGGCGGCTGAAACCAATCAATTCAAGGGAAAAAACGGCTCAATCCTCGATATTTTGGCGCCGCAGGGCCTTAAAGCGAAGCGCCTCATCGTGGTGGGCGCGGGCAAGCTTGCTGAACTCAAGGAGAAGGATTTTCTGAAGCTCGGCGGTACGGTGGCCGGCAAGCTGAAAGCCCGGACCAAGACCGTCACGGTCGTCGCCGAATTGCCCAAGGGTGCCGTGGGTGCGGATCAGGCCGCCGCGATCGCCGCCGGCATCCGTCTGCGCGCCTATACGTTCGATCGCTACAAAACCAAGAAAAAGGACGGCGAGGAGACGGCGCTGCGGGCCAGCGTATCGATTGCGGTGGACGACGTCGCGGCCGCCCGCAAGGCTTTCGCGCCGAACGCCCATCTGGTGGAGGGCGTCGTCACCGCGCGTGACCTCGTCAATGAACCGCCCAACGTCCTGTTTCCCGTCGAATTCGCGCGCCGCGCCGGTCAACTGCGCAAGCTCGGCGTGGTGGTCGATGTCCTCGACGTCAACGCCATGAAGAAGCTCGGCATGGGCGCGCTGCTGGGCGTGGCGCAAGGCTCAACACAACCCGGACGCACCGTCATCATGCGCTGGAACGGTGGCAAGAAGGGCGACCAGCCGGTGGCGTTTATCGGCAAAGGCGTTTGCTTTGACACCGGCGGCATTTCGATCAAACCCGCCAGTGGCATGGAAGACATGAAGGGCGACATGGGCGGCGCTGCCTGCGTCGTCGGACTGATGCAGGCGTTGGCGGCGCGCAAGGCCAAAGCCAATGTGGTCGGCGCGATCGGCGTGGTCGAAAACATGCCCGACGGCAACGCCCAGCGTCCGGGCGATATTGTAACTTCAATGTCCGGCCAGACCATCGAGATCATCAACACCGACGCCGAGGGACGGCTCGTGCTGGCGGACGTGCTTTGGTACGTGGCCAAAAAGTTCAAGCCGAAATTCATGGTCGATCTCGCCACACTGACCGGCGCGATCATGGTTGCGCTTGGCACCGAATATGCGGGCCTGTTCTCCAACAATGACGAACTGGCCGAACGCCTGATCAAGGTCGGACTTGCGACGGGCGAGCGCGTCTGGCGGATGCCGCTCGGCCCGGAATACGACAAGCAGATCGATTCGCAATTTGCCGACATGAAGAACACGGGCACCCGTAACGGCGGCTCGATCACCGCAGCACAGTTCCTGCAACGCTTCGTTGACGGTACACCCTGGGCTCACCTTGACATTGCCGGCACGGCAATGGGCGCGCCAAAAACCGAGATCAACCAGAGCTGGGGTTCGGGGTTTGGCGTTCGCCTGCTCGACCGGCTGGTGGCGGAGCATTACGAAGCCAAGCGATGACGGAAGTCCTGTTCTATCATCTGCAAGACGTGACTCTGGAGAACGTGCTGCCGCCGTTGCTCGAAAAATCCCTCGAGCGCGGCTGGCGGGTCGTCGTGCAGTCGACCTCGGAAGAACGTACCGAGGCGCTCGATGCCCACTTGTGGACTTATCGCGAGGATTCGTTTCTGCCCCACGCGACCTCGCGCGTCAGCGATGCCGAGGATCATCCGATTGTTCTGATGGTTGAGGACAGCAATCCGAATCGCGCCAATGTGAGATTTCTGATCGACAACGCGACCTTGCCGGCGGACTCGGACGTCTACGACCGCGTCGTTCTGCTCTTCAATGGCGATGACGCGGATGCGCTTACCGCAGCGCGTCACGCCTGGACCGACTGCAAGGCGCGG
This sequence comes from Bradyrhizobium sp., assembly GCA_035483915.1. Classification (GTDB taxonomy): domain Bacteria; phylum Pseudomonadota; class Alphaproteobacteria; order Rhizobiales; family Xanthobacteraceae; genus Bradyrhizobium. The sequence goes on along the minus strand of DATHPL010000482.1, from coordinate 1,678 downwards.
GGATTCGATGTAACCTATTGGCAAGCCGACGAACGGGGCCGGTGGCAGAAACGGGATTAACCAGTTCCGCTACTAATGATAAACTATGGTTTTTACCCTTGAGCCTGTATAAAGCCATGGTCGTGCCGCAAAGTGATGCTCGGTCAATCGCTTACGGCGAGGGGTGAGTCTGGTTCATCGTGCGAAACAAATACCTCCACTGGAAATCAGTACCGGCATTGCTTCTGCTCGCCCCCGTGTTGGCGGGTTGCGGAGCGACGGCCTCTGATATTTTCGCACCTGATCTCATGTCGAAGGATGCCGAGTGGTTTTCCCGCAGCGGCCGTCTCTTCATCAAGAACGTCTCGATTGATACGCCGCCACTCACGCCCGACAAACCGGTCACGGCCGAGGATCTTGTCAGCGCCGACGGCGCCTGTCCGGGAATGGCGTCGGCAAATATACCGACGAATGCCAATGCGTTGTCGGATGGCGCAGCCGCTCCTGCGCCCGTGGCCACCGGTACGGTGGCACTCGGCCACACCGAGTGTGATGTCGTCCGTGGCATAGGTGCACCCAACGCCGTCAACATCTCTAATAGCCCGCGCGGAGAACGCCTCGCGGTGATTAATTTTTCGCAAGGCGCGCGCGCCGGCATCTATACCTTTACCGCCGGGCGGCTGACCTCGATCGAGCGTGGGGCTGAGCCGGTGGCCGAGCCGAAGACCGTCAAGCCGAAAAAGAAAAAGCCGGCGCCGGCACCGACCTGATCGCATCTGATATTCAATCCTCCTTCGACTAACGGCCTGCCTCGTCGAATTCCGAACTCGCTGTTAGCCAGGCTTCCTCGGCGCGGCTGAGGGCGTCGGAAGCACTCGCGCGTGCCTTGCTGAGTTGAGAGGCCTGCTTTGGATCGCGGGTGAACAGATCGGGCAGCGCGAGTGCCGCGTCGATCTTTTCGATGATGCCGCTGATCCGAGCCATTTCGGTTTCGGCCTCCGAAATCCGCTGTTTGAGCGGGATGCGTTTTTCCTTCGCCCGCGTACTCGTATCGTTTCGTTCGTTGCGATTCGGCGCACGCTCACGCGTTACGACCTTCGCGCCGCGCGCCGACAGCACGGCACGGCGGTAATCGTCAAGGTCGCCGTCGTAGCTAGTTACCATGCCGTCCGCGACGACCCATAGCTGATCGGCACAGGCTTCGATCAGATACCGGTCGTGCGAGACCATGATGACGGCGCCGGGAAATTCGTTGATGGCCTCGGCAAGCGCCGCGCGGCTGTCGATGTCCAGATGGTTGGTGGGCTCGTCCAGAATGATCATGTTGGGGCCGAAGAATGTCGCAAGTCCCAACAGCAGCCGGGCTTTTTCACCGCCCGACAGATTCTTCACCAGCGTGTCGCCGGCCTTGCCGGAGAAGCCGATGGCGCCGGCGCGTCCGCGTACCTTGCTCTCCGGGGCATCGGGCATCAGCCGGCGAATGTGATCGTAGGGCGAAGCGTCGAGATTGAGCTCATCGACCTGATGCTGGGCAAAGTACCCGACCGACAGCTTTTCAGCCCGGATGACTTTCCCCGAAAAAGGCGGAAGCCGGCCCGCAAGCAGCTTGACCAGCGTCGATTTGCCGTTGCCGTTGGCCCCCAACAGCGCAATACGATCATCGGTGTCGATCCGCAGCGTCACGCGGTTGAGGATCGGC
>DATHPL010000481.1:0-3736 GCA_035483915.1 Bradyrhizobium sp. | reverse complement strand
ATCCAGTCCTTTGTGCATGTGCGCACGCCGAACTCGCCGGCCTACACCACTTCCAAGCACGGCGTGCTCGGCTTCACCCGCGCGCTCGCGGCCGAACTCGGCAAGTTCGGCGTGCGCGTCAATGCGATCGGCCCCGGCCTGATCGAAACGCCGCTCAATGCCGCGGTGCGCGCCAACAGTCCGGAACTGGTGAAGATTTTCATCGATCACACGCCGCTCGGTCGTGCCGGCAAACCCGAGGACATCGTGGGACCGGCGATCTTCCTCGCCTCCGACCTGTCAGCCTATGTCACGGGATCGATTGTGATGGCGGATGGCGGCTACCGCGCGATCTGAAAGCGCGAAACGCCGGCCGAAGATGCTCGGCGATGCGGCGAGGCAGCGAACGTCAAATCCGCTCCACTGGCGATTTGACGCGCGCTACTTTTCGATGAACCGCGCCTTCAGCCGGTCCTGCGCGCTGTCCTGCACTTGCCGCAGATGTTCGGCCCAGACGCCGCACATCAAAATCAGCGCAATCAGCGACACGCAGCCTGATATCAGTTCGAGCGCGCGCAACACCACCGCTGTCCCGACCGCCCACAAAGGCTGCGGCACGTCGGCGAATGCGACCGGCACGATGTCAGGCACAAACGTCCGCTCGGCGCCAAGCGCCGCGGCGAAGACCAGCGAAAACAACCAAAACATCTTCCAACCTTCATTCATTGTTTTTTCCTCGCATCCTTAGCGTCGCTTTCGCTCATGCTACCGCCAGGGAGGTTTACGATTGATGTTGATCACCCCCCGTACAATTGCTGGTGGTATTCGTCGTCTGTTAAAGTAGCTGCCGAATTCACCAGGAGTTAAGCACGTGGCAAACGACACAGCCGGCCGACGCGGACCGCCGGGACCGCAAGGCCATCCCGGCCGGCCCGGTCCGGAAGGCAAGCGCGGCAAGCCGGGCCCGGACGGCAAGCCGGGAAAAGCCGGGCCGCAGGGCGCACGTGGAGAGACCGGCCCGCAAGGCAGGCCCGGCGCACAGGGCGAGAAGGGGCCGCGCGGCGACGCCGGCCCGCCCGGCCAGTTACCGTCGATCGAGCAGGTGATGCCGTGGCTGCATCTGTTGTTCGACGCCTATGAAGACTACAAGCGCCAGCGCGAACGTGAGGCGATGGAAGCGGCTGAGGCTGCCGAACGCGATGCCTCGACGCAAGCAGCGCTGACCGAACACGACGACGACATGTTCGACGAAGGGGACGACGAACACCGCGGGAAGAAAGACAAGAAGCACAAGGACAAGAAACACAAGGACAAGAAACATAAAGAGAAGAAGCACAAAGACAGGAAGTGACGCGGCTTCGGCTTACGGATGCGGCGCGTCTTTCCGCACGCTTCCAAAACGCCACGCGAGATAAAGCGCCAGGATCAGCCCGCCGATCAGCGCGACCGCGCATAGCGGCCAGGGCGGCGGCAGTTGCGGCAGGAAGATGTAGAGCAGCGCGATGCCGATCGCGAGGTTGAAGAATCCCCAGAGCACGTTGACCACCGCGGAGGATTCGCCGACGCCGCGCGGCGAGGCAAACGGCGTCTGAAAGCGGTTGCCGCAGATGCCCTGCACGATATGCGGAATAGCATTCGTCAGGAACGCTCCGGCGAAAAGCCAACCGACATAGACATACCAGACCATTGTTGATCCTTATTGGTCGCCGAAACGGGAACGCTATCCGAAGCGTAACCGCGAACGCTCCTTGGCCTTCTCGGCCTCTACCGCGCGGTCGCGCGACGGTGCATGGGTATGCAGCGAGGTGAGCAGCCGATGCGCGGCAGCGGTGACCTCCTCGACCGCACGGTCGAAGGCGGCCTCGTTGGCTTGCGACGGCTTGTTGAAGCCCGACAGCTTGCGCACGAACTGCAGGGCGGAGGCATGAATTTCGTCCTCCGTCGCCGGCGGCTCAAAATTGAACAGCGTCTTGATGTTTCGGCACATTTTGATCTCCTCAAAACCAGCGAGCCGAACGGCTCATCCAAATTCCTGTTCTGCGAACGATTTTGTCCTAGAATAGGCAACGCGCTTGCTTTCCGTAAGCCCGGCCAAGCACACAAAAGGCAGGTTCCCGATGAGTCACGTCACCTACAAGATCGTCGAGCATGATGGCGGCTGGGCCTATACCGCCGACGGCGTATTCTCGGAAAGCTTTCCGACCCACGCCAAGGCATTGGCCGCCGCCCGGCGCGTTGCCGCCGAACAGCGCGTGCCCGGACGCACCGAGGCGATTGAATATGAGACGGCGGACGGCAAATGGCACAGCGAGACCGCTTCGGGCGACGATCGTCCGGACACCGACGTCGAAGATAAGCCGTAATTCAAGGACGATGCCATGAGAACTCTGCGGCTCGCGCTATCGCTGATCCTTGCTGCCATCTCGTCGACAGCGATGGCCGCAGACTTTGCCCCGCCCCGGCAGGGTGACTTCATCGCCCGCGACTTCAAATTCCACGGCGGCGAGGTGATGGCGGAATTGAAGCTGCACTACACCACTGTGGGTGAGCCGACCGGCCAGCCGGTGCTGGTGCTGCATGGCTCCGGTGGTTCGGCCGCCAGCATGCTGACGCCGGCCTTTGCGGGAGAATTGTTCGGCGCGGGCCAACCGCTCGACGCCGCGAAATACTACATCATCATTCCTGACGGCATCGGCCACGGAAAATCTTCCAGGCCTTCGGACGGAATGAAGACGGCCTTTCCGAACTACGACTACGACGACATGGTCGAGGCACAATTTCGCCTGGTGAGGGAAGGCCTCGGCATCAAGCATCTGCGGCTTGTGATCGGCAATTCGATGGGCGGCATGCATGCGTGGCTCTGGGCGGAAAAATATCCGGACATGATGGACATTGTCGTGCCGATGGCCTCGCAGCCGACCGCGATGGCGGCGCGCAACTGGATCTTGCGGCGGATGATGATCGAGACCATCCGCAACGACCCCGGCTACAATAACGGCAACTACACAAGCCCGCCGCGCATGATGAAATATGCCGTCGCGGCCTACGGGTTTGCGAGTTCCGGCGGCACGCTCGCCTATCAGAACGAGGCGCCGACGGCGGAAAAGGCCGACCGGATCATCGACGAACGGCTGGCAGTACCGATGACAACCGACGCCAACGACTTCATCTATCAGTGGCAGGCTTCCCACGACTACGATGCGTCCGCGCGACTTTCGAAGATCGAGGCCACGCTGCTTGCGATCAATTCCGTCGATGACGAGCGCAACCCGCCCGAGACCGGCGTCATCATTGACGCGCTCAGGCAGGTCAAGAACGGCAGGCTCTATCTGATCCCGGCTTCCATCGAGACGCGCGGCCATGGCACGACGTCGAGCGCAAAATTCTACAAACAACAACTCGAAGAACTTTTGCGATCCACGCCCTCGCGCGCGATGTGAAGACACCAGATCATTTCGCGTCGCATCAATTTGCGTTGCGCCGCACCAGTGGTCCCACTCCACTAACGCATATTATTTGAGCGTGCATCCGCAAGAGAGCTCGGGCCTAATCGCATTGTTTGATTCCGCCTGATAGCGCGTGGAGGATCGAATGCGAAGGTTCGCGCCAATCGCCCTGCTGGCCGCCTGTTGCGCGTGTGCGGGCACGGCGCTCGCCTTCGACAACGGCCAGTATGAAAATGTCCCCGCCGATATCCGCGCCTGGTTCAAGGGCGTGATGGCGCCGAACGGCGTTCCCTGTTGCGACATCTCCGACG
>DATHPL010000480.1:0-10041 GCA_035483915.1 Bradyrhizobium sp. | reverse complement strand
CGGAAGGCTGCGCCGTGGTAGTGGGCATCGACCGGCCCAGTGCGGATGCGATTGACCAGACGCGACAACCACGGGCGAAACGCGCCGCGTTTGAGACGGGAGCGATGGGCGAGCGCGATGATCGCCGCTTGCGCGGGAGTCGGCGCAAAGGCGCCGAAAGGCGGCGGTGTGGGATCATTATCAGGGATCAACCGGGCACCAACCTCGTGACGAAACGAGCCGCCGGCTTTTTGGCGCTCTGTCCAGCGCCGCCGTCGTCCGGCCAAGCGCGCGCTAAATCTGCCGTTCGACCATCTTCAGTTTGAGTTCGGCGATCGCCTCGGAGGGATTGAGACCCTTGGGGCAGGCCTTGGCGCAGTTCATGATGGTGTGACAGCGATAGAGGCGGAACGGATCCTCGAGATTGTCGAGCCGCTCGCCGGTCGCTTCGTCGCGCGAGTCGCTGACCCAGCGCGTGGCCTGCAGCAGCGCCGCCGGACCCAGGAAACGCTCGCTGTTCCACCAATAGCTCGGGCAGGAGGTCGAGCAGCAGGCGCAGAGAATGCACTCGTAAAGCCCGTCGAGCTTTTCGCGGTCTTCATGGCTTTGCCGCCATTCGCGCTGCGGGGTAGGCGTGGTGGTCTTTAGCCACGGCTCGATCGAGGCATATTGCGCGTAGAAATTGGTGAGGTCGGGCACCAGGTCCTTGACCACGGGCTGATGCGGCAGCGGATTGATCTTCACCGCGCCGTCCTTCACGTCATGCATCGACTTGGTGCAGGCAAGCGTGTTCTGGCCGTCGATATTCATCGCGCAGGAGCCGCAGACGCCTTCGCGGCAGGAGCGGCGGAAGGTCAGCGTCGGATCGATGTGATTCTTGATCCAGATCAGGCCGTCGAGCACCATCGGACCGCAATCGTGCGTGTCGATATAATAGGTGTCGACGCTGGGGTTTTTGCCGTCGTCGGGGTTCCAGCGATAGATCTTGAATTCGCGCGTCTCGGTGGCGCCCGCCGGCTTCGGCCAGACCTTGCCGCCTGATATTCTCGAATTCTTCGGAAGTGCGAATTCAACCATTGTAATCGCCTCGATCCTTCGCTTGTCATCGCCGGGCACAAGCGCGAAGCGCGTCTTCACCCAGATTACCCGGCAATCCATCGTTTCAAAAGATGGATGCGCGGGTCAGGCCCGCGCATGACAGTGAGTTAGTACACCCGCGCCTTCGGCGGGATGTATTGAACGTCGTTGGTCATGGTGTAGTCGTGCACCGGGCGGTAATCGATCGTGGTCTTGCCCTGCTCGTCGATCCAGGCCAGCGTGTGCTTCATCCAGTTCTTGTCGTCGCGGGCGGAAAAATCCTCCCGCGCGTGCGCGCCGCGGCTCTCGGTGCGGTTCGCCGCCGAGTCCATCGTCACCACGGCCTGCACGATCAGATTGTCGAATTCGAGCGTCTCGATCAGGTCGGAATTCCAGATCAGCGAGCGGTCGCTGACCGAAATGTCGCCGATCCCGCCATGCACCTTGTGAATCAGGTTCTGGCCTTCATGCAGCACCTCGCCGGTGCGGAACACCGCGCAGTTGTTTTGCATCACATGCTGCATGCTTTCGCGCAGTTTTGCGGTCGGCGTGGTGCCCGCGGCCTGGCGATAATGGTCGAGCCGGCCCAGCGCCTTGTCGGCGGAGTCGGCGGGCAAATCCGGCTGCTTGCCATTCGCCGAGATTTTTTCGGCGCAACGCAACGCGGCGGCGCGGCCGAACACCACGAGGTCGATCAGCGAGTTCGAGCCGAGCCGGTTGGCGCCATGCACCGAAACGCAGGCCGCTTCGCCGATCGCCATCAGGCCGGGCACCACGGCGTTGTCGTCGCCGTCCTTCTTGGTCAGCACCTCGGCGTGAAAATTGGTCGGGATACCACCCATGTTGTAGTGCACGGTCGGCAATATTGGGATCGGCTCGCGCGTCACATCGACATTGGCGAAGATCTTCGCCGATTCGGAGATGCCGGGCAGGCGTTCGTGCAGCACTTTCGGATCGAGATGGTCGAGGTGCAGGAAGATGTGGTCTTTCTTCTTGCCGACACCGCGGCCTTCGCGGATTTCGATGGTCATCGCGCGCGAAACGACGTCGCGGGAAGCGAGGTCCTTGGCGGAGGGCGCATAGCGCTCCATGAAGCGCTCGCCTTCCGAATTGACGAGATAGCCGCCTTCACCGCGCGCGCCTTCGGTGACCAGACATCCTGAACCGTAAATGCCGGTCGGATGAAATTGCACGAATTCCATGTCCTGCAGCGGCAGTCCGGCCCGTAGCGCCATGGCGCCGCCGTCGCCGGTGCAGGTATGCGCGGAAGTGCAAGAGGCGTAAGCGCGGCCGTAACCGCCGGTCGCGAGAATCGTGGTCTGGGCACGGAAACGGTGCAGCGTGCCGTCGTCGAGTTTCAGCGCGATCACGCCACGGCAGACGCCCTGGTCGTCCATGATCAGGTCGATGGCAAAGAACTCGATGTAGAATTCGGCCGCATGGCGCAGCGCCTGGCCATACATAGTGTGCAGCATGGCGTGACCGGTGCGGTCAGCGGCGGCGCAGGTGCGCTGCGCCTGGCCCTTGCCGTAGTCCAGCGTCATGCCACCGAACGGCCGCTGATAGATCTTGCCGTCCTCGGTGCGAGAGAACGGCACGCCCCAATGTTCGAGTTCGTACACCGCCTCTGGCGCGTTGCGCACCATATATTCGATCGCGTCCTGGTCGCCGAGCCAGTCGGAACCCTTGACGGTGTCATACATATGCCAGCGCCAGTCGTCCGGATGCATGTTGCCGAGCGAAGCGGAGATGCCGCCTTGCGCTGCCACGGTATGCGAGCGGGTCGGAAATACCTTGGTGATGCACGCGGTGCGAAGTCCCGCCTCGCTGCAGCCGACCACGGCGCGCAGGCCCGCACCGCCGGCGCCCACGACCACGACGTCATAGGTGTGGTCTTCGATCGGATAGGCTTTGCCGTTGGCGGCCGGGCCACCCTTGCCATTCGCCGAGCCGTTTCCGCCTGCGGCCATCGTTACACTCCGGATGATAGTTTGATGATGGCGTATATCGAAGCCAGCGCGACCGCGAACGTGAAGAAATTATTGGCCATGATCGCCGCCAGCTTCAACTGTTCGTGCTGCACATAGTCCTCAATGACCACCTGCATTCCGATCTTCATGTGCCACGTGCTCGCGACGATGAACAACAGGAGGATGATCGCGACCAGCGGCGAGCCGAGAATTTGCGCGGCGCCGGCCTGGTTGCGGCCGAGCAGCATCATCACCACCACGATGACTGGCACCATCAAGAGCACCATGGCCACCGCCGTGACGCGTTGGCGCCAGAAGTCGCTCGTGCCGGAATGGGAGGCACCAAGACTGCGCACACGGCCAAGCGGGGTGCGCATCGATTTCACGGTCTCGGGCGCGCTCATCGGCCGCCTCCAATCATGTAGGCCACGATCCAGAGCAGCACGGTCGCCGAAATGCCGGCGATCAAGGCACCCCAGGTCATGGCTTCGCGTTCACTGGCCTTGAAGCCGTAACCGAGATCCCAGACCAGATGCCGGATGCCGCTAAACAGGTGATGCAACAGCGCCCACGTGTAGCCGAACACGATCAGGCGGCCGAAGATGCTGGCGATAAAGGCGTGGACATAGGCGTACGGGGCCGGACCCGAGGCGGCGGCGATCAGCCACCAGGCCAACAACAGCGTACCGAAATACAGCGCCATACCGGTGGCGCGATGGACGATGGAAAGCGCCATCGTCAGGGTCCAGCGATAGGTCTGCAAGTGCGGAGAAAGCGGTCTTTCGATCCTGACGGTCATCGGTGGCTTTGACGGTTGGCGGGCCTCCGTGAGGGGCCCTTTGAGGGGATCGCGGTAGACGATTCCTATTTACGAAGTCGAAACAGCCAGTGCAATGACGAAATCCCCCTGTTTGCGAATGTCAGTTCATCGCTTGAGATGAGCCTTGCATTATTGGGGGATTGATAAGGCTGAGCGCGTGTGTTGGCTGGTATACCTGAAGCACGATTCATGAACACGGCGATAGGGCGGGGCGGGGATGGCCATTGCGGGACTTAACGTCTCGGAAGTTCTTGAACTGGCGGTTTTGCTGATCGCGGTCGGGGCGCTTGCCGGATTTCTCGCGGGCATCTTCGGAATTGGCGGCGGCGCCATTCTGGTGCCGGTGTTTTACGAGTGTTTTCGTCTGGCCGGCGTGCCGCTCGAGATTCGGATGCCGCTTTGCGTCGGCACCTCGCTTGCCATCATCATTCCGACCTCGATCAGTTCCTATCGCGCCCATCACGCCCGCGGCGCCATCGACAACGAAATCCTGCGCGCGTGGTGGCTGCCGATTCTGATCGGCGTGCTCGCGGGCAGCGTGCTCGCGCGCTACGCGCCGGAGCGGTTGTTCAAGATCGTATTCGTGGTGGTGGCCTATTTCGCAGCCGCGCGGCTGTTGGCGGCCCGCGAAAGCTGGAAATTCGGTGACGATCTCCCGAAAGGGCCGCTGATGCGCTTTTTCGGGCTATGTGTCGGCCTTCTGGCCACCCTGATGGGGGTCGGTGGCGGACTGTTTGCCAATCTGCTGATGACTTTTTACGGCCGGCCGATCCATCAGGGAGTTGCGACCTCATCCGCCATCGCGGTGCTGGTCTCCATTCCGGGCGCGATTGGCTATGTCTACGCCGGCTGGCCGGCGGCGGCGCATTATCCGGACGTGGCGGCGCTGCAATTCCCGCTGGCGCTGGGTTACGTCTCATTGATCGGCGCCGTGCTGGTGATGCCGATGAGCCTTTTGACCGCGCCGCTCGGGGTGAGGGTCGCGCACGCGATGTCGAAGAAGATGCTGGAGCGCAGCTATGGCGCGTATCTCTTGATCGTCGGCACGCGCTTTGCGATCAGCCTGTGGAGCGGACAGTAGTCAGTCCTTCAGGCGAACCTCGCTGCGGCCCCACATCCGCAAGTCGCCAATACCCTCGATCTCATTTCTATCCGCCCGGTCTCGAAGCCGTGCGGCGAGGACTTCGTAGCTGATCGACGAGCCCACCAGATTACAACTATCGCGTGCGTTGAAGAGAACGCGCAAGACCTTTTCCAATGAGACCCGAGCAGAGGAAATAGAATGTCGTCGATATCCTTTGCAGTAAGTGGAGGCTCAAGACGAACCTCGTCCCATTTCAATTCGCTGTCGATGGTCGGGGCTCCAGACTCTCGTATTCCGGCGCGAGGTCAGGGTACTGATCATAAATCGGCTTCCAGCCATCGGAATTCAGCGCGGCAATAGCCTCGTGGAGCAGCTCGCTAAATCTTAGGCGTTCTTCCTTGGGAAAGCCGGAGGCAGCCCTGCGCGCGCTGTAGGGCTTCTTCGGCATCCTCCAAGTACGAAACAAGCCTTTCTGCTCTGTCGCGGCTTACCACTGCCTTGCCCCCACCGCTGGTTCGTATCGGGAATTACTTGGCGTAGATATCCTTATACGTCTCGCGCAAAATATTCTTTTGCACCTTGCCCATGGCGTTGCGCGGGAGTTCGTCGACCACGAAGACTCGCTTCGGCATCTTGAATTTGGCGAGCCGCCCGTCGAGCGCATGCAGCACGGTACCTTCATCGACCTTGGCGCCTTTATCGCAAACCACGACCGCAGTGACGCCCTCGCCGAAATCGGCATGCGGCACGCCGATGACGGCGGATTCGATCACGCCCGGCATGGCGTCGATCTCGCTCTCGATTTCCTTGGGATAGACATTGAAACCGCCGGAAATCACGAGATCCTTGCCGCGTCCGAGAATGTGGACGTAATCCTTGCCGTCGATCTTGCCGAGATCGCCGGTGATGAAGAAACCGTCGCCGCGGAATTCGGCCTTGGTCTTTTCCGGCATCCGCCAATAGCCCTTGAACACGTTGGGGCCCTTGACCTCGATCATGCCGATCTCGTCACGCGCGAGCTCCTTGCCGGTTTCCGGATCGGTGACCCGCACCGAGACGCCAGGCAAAGCGTGGCCGACCGCGCCGGCGACGCGCTCGCCATCATAAGGATTGGATGTGTTCATGTTGGTTTCGGTCATGCCGTAGCGCTCGAGCACGGCGTGGCCGGTGCGGGCAGACCATTCGCGATGGGTATCGGCCAGAAGCGGCGCCGAGCCCGACACGAACAGCCGCATGTGCTTGGTGGTTTCCTTGTTCAGCGCGGGGTTTTGCAACAGGCGCGTGTAGAAGGTCGGCACGCCCATCATCACGGTTGCGCGCATCATCAGCTTGATGATCGCTTCAGGATCGAATTTCGGCAGGAAGATCATCGTCGCGCGCGCAAACAGCGTGACGTTGCTTGCGACGAACAGGCCATGGGTATGATAGATCGGCAGCGCGTGGATCAGGACGTCCTTGTCTGTGAAGCCCCAGTAGTCGACCAGTGTCAGCGAATTCGACGCCAGATTATCGTGGGTCAGCATCGCGCCCTTGGACCGCCCGGTGGTCCCGGAGGTGTAGAGGATCGCGGCGAGATCGTCGTCGGCACGCGGCACGGTCGTAAAGGCGGACGATGCCTTGTCGGCGGCCTCCGACAGCGATCCCTTGCCGTCAGGCCCGAGCGTCTCGACCTTGGCGCCGACCTTCGCTGCGATTGGTCCGATCCCTGATGCTTTCGAGGGGTCGCACACGACGAGCGACGGCTCGGCATCGGTGATGAAATAGTCGAGCTCGTTGAGCGTATAGGCGGTGTTGAGCGGCAGGTAGACCGCGCCGGCGCGCACTGTTGCCAGATAGAGCACGAGCCCCGTCACCGATTTTTCGGTCTGGGCTGCGACCCGGTCGCCAGGTTTGACGCCGCGATCGACCAGCACATTCGCGATCTGTCCGGCGCGCGCGATCAGATCGCCGTAGCTGATGTGCTGTCCGTCGACAGTCTCGATCGCCAGTCGTTTCGGATCGTCAAGCCCGTCGAACAGTCGGGAAAACAGGTTGGCGTTGAGGTCAGTACTTTGCTGCGCGTTCATGCGTCATTCCGGTCGGCGGGGTGCGGCGATCATCACATATTTGTCGGGGCTTCACTAGCAATCGAAGTTTCACTAGCAAAGAGGTCCTTCGCCGCGCAACCGGCGGTTTGCATGTCCAATAGCGGCAAATGCGTGGCTCGCCCGGCTAGTCGCGACGCAAAGGCCCAGCGTCGGTGAAATCCCGGTCGGTCCGCCCCGGAACGGGTCTCGTCGAGATGCTGCCGCTCCGGCCGGAAAGACAAATCACGTGCTTCCCCGCCGATAGTTTCACCCATCGCAAAGAATCTTTGTTCGAAACCGGCCGCAAAACTCTCCCGTAGCTCGGGGCAACGACGACGCAGCCAACCCCAGGATTTTTCAAGCCCTCGGTTTCGTCGCCGTTGCAACCCTTCATCGGCCGCGGATGTCCGCGAGCCGTTTACCAATCGGGAGACTTTTCCATGTCCAAGCGTATTGCTCTGCTTTCTGCCGTTGCTTTCGGTGCTCTTGCCCTGACGGCGACCGTCGTTGCCCCGGTCAGCGCCCAGGAAAAGACCGTCATGGTCGGCGGCGCAGCGATGTTTCCTTCCAAGAACATCATCCAGAACGCCGTGAACTCGAAGGATCACACGACGCTGGTTGCAGCCGTGAAGGCCGCCGGTCTCGTTGAGACGCTCGAGGGCAAAGGACCGTTCACGGTCTTCGCGCCGACCAACGCTGCCTTTGGCAAGTTGCCGGCCGGCACCGTCGATAATCTGGTGAAGCCCGAAAACAAGCCGACCCTGACGAAAATCCTCACCTATCACGTTGTCGCCGGCAAGCTCGAGGCTTCCGACTTGACCGACGGCAAGATGCTGAAGACGGTCGAGGGCGAACAACTGACCGTGAAGAAGGCGGACGGCAAGACCTGGATCATGGACGCCAAGGGCGACACCGCCGCGATCACGATCTCGAACGTTAATCAATCGAACGGCGTGATCCACGTGATCGACACGGTTCTGTTACCGGCGTCCTAAGGTCCAGCGCGGACGCGCCTCCCGATCTTCTTCCCGGTCGGGATGCACAAAGCGAGCCGGGGAAGCCCGGCTCGCTACTTTTTTACTGCCAAGTTTAGGCCGTTAACACTTAGGTTGCCTTTGCATCGGCGGCAGGTTTTGGCAGTAACGAAACCCCGGCTTCGGGCGTATATTGGGATTATCGGCTTTCAGCGACGGGAACATCATGTTGAGCCTTACCACCACCGCGACCCCCGCGAGCCCATCAAAGGTCATTCAACCGGCCTGGGTACGGGTGATGCATTGGATCAATGCAGTCGCGATCATTCTGATGATCATGTCGGGCCTGCAGGTCTATAACGCCTCGCCGTTGTTCAAATCGCTGACCTTCTCGCATTCGATCACGCTGGGCGGCTGGCTCGGCGGCGCGCTGCTCTGGCACTTCGCGGCGATGTGGCTGTTGATGATCAATGGACTCGCCTATCTCGTCACGGGTTTTGCAACCGGGCGCTTCAAGAAGAAGCTGTTTCCGATCTCGCCGCGCGGCGTGATCTCGGATGCCGTTGCGGCGCTGACGTTCAAGCTCTCGCATGATGACCTCAGCAAATACAATCAGGTGCAGAGGATTCTTTACGCCGGCATCATTACCGTCGGCATCGTCATCGTGCTGTCGGGACTGTCGATGTGGAAACCGGTGCAGTTGCAGTACTTGACGGCGCTGTTCGGCGGCTACGACACCGCGCGCTACGTGCACTTCTTCTGCATGGCGTCCATCGTCGCCTTTCTGGCGATCCATGTTCTTCTGGCGCTTCTGGTGCCGAAGAGCCTGCGCGCCATGATCATCGGCCGCTAAGCCAAATAACGGAGACATGCCATGGGCCGCCTTCGTAATCTTTTGATCCCCGGCGTCGACAAGCAGTTGCTGGTCAAGGATGCGACCAGGGTGATGCCGGACCTGATGCGCCGGCGCTTCATTTCCGGCGGCGCGAGCTTTGGCGCGTTGACGCTGCTCACCGGCTGCGATGTTCTGGATTCCGATTCCGCTGAGGCGCTGCTCAAGCGAGTCTCGAAGTTCAACGACGCCTTTCAGGCCTTCATTTTCAATCCCGATGCGCTGGCGCCGACTTTCCCGGAAAGCGCGATCACCAAGCCGTTCCCGTTCAATGCTTATTACGAGATCGACGACGCGCCGGAAATCGACGGCAACGATTGGAAGCTCGAGGTGCGCGGGCTCGTCGACAACAAGAAGTCCTGGACGCTGGAGGAACTCTACAAGCTGCCGCAGGTCAAGCAGGTGACACGCCATATCTGTGTCGAAGGTTGGAGCGCGATCGGAAGCTGGACCGGAACACCGCTGCGCGATTTCCTCAAGCTGGTCGGTGCGGACACCCGCGCCAAATATTGCTGGTTCCAGTGCGCCGACAAGGAAGGCTACAATTCGCCGCTCGACATGCGCACGGCGCTGCATCCGCAAACCCAGATGACCTTCAAATTCGCCGACGAAATCCTGCCGCGCGCCTATGGCTTTCCGATGAAGATCCGGGTGCCGACCAAGCTCGGCTTCAAGAACCCGAAATACGTGATCTCGATGGAAGTCACCAACGACTACAAAGGCGGCTACTGGGAAGACCAGGGCTATAATTCGTTCAGCGGGAGCTAGACGCCGCGGCTGACTGCCTTTTGCCGCCACGATCCTGCCGCCGGGAAACAAAGCCTGACGATGGCGTCTTGCCATCGGCGCGGAGGCGCATTAGCACTCCGCGCGCATCGGCGATTTCCTGGAGGGCATTCGATCATGGCGACCCACAAACTGCTGCTTCTTCCCGGCGACGGCATCGGCCCCGAGGTGATGGGCGAGGTCAAGCGCCTGATTGCGTGGATCAACGCGCAGGGAATCGCGCGTTTCGAGACCGAGGAGGGGCTGGTCGGCGGCGCCGCATACGATGCGAGCAAGCAAAGCATCACGGACGCGACCATGGCGCAGGCGAGCGCGGCCGATGCGGTGATCTTCGGCGCGGTCGGCGGGCCGAAGTGGGACAGCGTTCCCTACGAGGCGCGGCCCGAGGCCGGG
>DATHPL010000479.1:0-5381 GCA_035483915.1 Bradyrhizobium sp. | reverse complement strand
CGTGGTCGCGCCGTGCAGCATGCTGGCCGCAGGAGCCTCAGTCGTTCTCACCGACAAGTTTTCTGCAAACCACTTCTGGCGCGACGTCGCGCGCTGGGACTGCACGCTGTTCCAGTATATCGGCGAGCTTTGCCGCTATCTGCTGAAAGCGCCCGCATCGGAATTCGAGACGCAACATCGGTTGCGGCTCGCCTGCGGCAACGGCCTGCGCGGCGATATCTGGCAAGATTTTCAGGCGCGGTTTTCGATCCCGCAAATCCTGGAATTTTACGCGGCGACCGAAGGCAATTTCTCGCTCTACAATGTCGAGGGCAGACCTGGCGCGATCGGCCGAATTCCGCCGCTGCTGGCGCATCGTTTCCCGGCTTCGATCGTTCGGGTCGATGCGGAAGCTGGCACGCCCCTGCGCACGATCGACGGCCTCTGCATGGCTTGTGCCATCGGCGAAGCCGGCGAGGCCGTGGGACGGATCGGGACGGCGGACGGTGCAGGCGGCCGTTTCGAGGGCTACACCAACGCCACTGACACGGAGAAGAAAATCCTGCGCGATGTGTTCGCCAAAGGTGACGCCTGGTTCCGGACCGGCGATCTGATGAAGATCGATGACGGCGGCTTCTTTCACTTTGTCGATCGGCTTGGCGACACCTTCCGCTGGAAGGGCGAGAATGTCGCCACGTCAGAGGTGAACGACGCCATCCTGGAATGTCCAGGGGTGATCGACGCCACGACCTACGGCGTTGCGGTGCCCGGCGCCGACGGCCGCGCCGGAATGGCCGCGATCGTCATCGACGCCAGTTTCGATTTCGCCGAATTCAGGGATCATCTTTCGCGAAGGCTTCCGGCTTACGCCTGCCCGGCCTTTGTCCGCTTGAGCACGGCGCTGGATGCCACCGAAACCTTCAAACAGAAGAAGCAGGATTTGATGCGCGCCGGTTTCGATCCGCACACCATCACCGACCCGCTGTTTTTCCGGGACGCGAAGTCCGGCGATTTCCTCACCCTCGATGCGGATCATTATGCGCGGCTGCTGCGCGGCACCGTCAGGCTGTAGCGCGCTTCGTCGCTCACATCCCGAAAATGGCAAGCTCGGTATCGGCGAGATCGCCAAGCCTCGGCCGGCCAGGACCCTTGAAATATTTTCGGCCCCGCGCCTCGCTGTAGACGCCTGCGAGGCCAGCGATTGGACCATTGGCGTCGAGGATGACAATCGGGCTGCCACGTCGCAGCAGATAGCGCCCGATCGCGCCGGCGCATCTGACGTAGTCGGAAATCCCGTGACAGAAGCCGAGTTGAAGCGCGGGCAGGGGAATAATGCCGCGCCGCTTTCGCAAGGGAAAGAAAACGAAGGGAACAACTTCGTCCGCCGTGCGGCAAACAAGACTGAGGCAGCCGTAGCCGGCATGGCGCTTGAGCATCGACAGCTCGTCGTCCGGCAAGCCCGTGACAGAAACCGTGTCGGGAGTCACGGCCTCGACGCGCATGCCGCGTCCGTTCCGCGCGAGGACCGGAAACGAGAAATGGAGACCGCGGCAATAGACCTGAAAACCCTGCGCCTCGAGGATCGGCCACGTCGCCGTCGCGGGCGTGACGTTGAAGTAGGTGACGTCTTTGCGCTTCTGCGTCATCGAGGCAAACAAGGCGGCGTAGTTGCGGAACTCGGGATCGACATACCAGCTCGAAACGTTGCAGCAGGTGTTGGCCTGGCCGTCGCTCATCCTGGTAGAATAGATCAGGAGCAAACAGCCGACAGGCTTGTCGTCGCTTTCCATCAGATAGCCGAAACGCGGCGCATCCGGCGGCGGCGACCGTGCGCCCTGCCGGCGCAGGCCGAGCATCCAATACTCACGGCTGCGATGCACGAAGCCCCTCGTCAGGAGATCGGCGATCGCCTCGAGGTCACTTTCCTGTATCTCGCGGAACCGCGGCTTGACGGCAGGCATGGTGTTTACCAACGGACGTAAAAGATCGCGCAACGATGGGTGTTAGTTCACCTTTTCGCTCTATCATGGACTTTCAAAATTTTATGAGAATGCGGAGCAATCCATGTCGGTAAGGTTAAAGATTATCTCAGCGATCCAGCAGATCGCCGCCGAGCAACATGTCGTTCTTCCGCCGCTGGAAGATAACCTGTCGCTGCATGAGACCGGCTTTGACTCGCTCGCGTTTGCTATCCTGGTAGCACGTCTGGAAGATGATCTTGGCGTCGATCCATTTACCATATCGGCGGATGCAAGCTTTCCTCTCACGATAGGCGACTTCATCAGGGCCTATGAAAATGTCCCCGCGTGAAATTTTCGCGCTGCGTGACTATCTCGATCCCGGCCTGAAAGGCCGCACGCTCTCGGACGCGCGGCACGCGACATCGCTGACCGAACTATCCGATCGAACCTGCCTGAAGGGCCGCTTGGCGGAGCTCTCCGACCGTTCCGTGTTGCTGGCTGTTTCCAGACAATTTCTCGCGAGCCTCGTCATGCTCGAGATCGACGGCATCGCGCGGCGGATGCTGCTGTGCCCGCCAGATCTCAACGCCGACCACCTTCAGGCGCTGATCGAGGATGGGGAAATCGACGCCGTCGTCACCGATCAACCCGATCGTTTCACATCCTTGGGAATTGAATTGGTCGTTACTGCCAGCGAAGAGTTGCAAGCGGCGCCCCGCGCCCAGACCGAGCGCGCGACCGAGTGGCTGATGCTGACCTCCGGGACATTAGGTTTGCCGAAAATCGTCGGCCACACGCTCGAAGGCCTGACCGGCGCGATTGCGGCCGACGGCCCGGCCCGCGGCTCCCGGCCGATCTGGGCGACGTTCTATGACATCCGCCGTTATGGCGGCTTGCAGATTTTCTTGCGCGCGATTATCGGCGGCGGATCGTTGGTGTTGTCGGAGCCTGGCGAAGCCCTTGCCGACCACGTCGCCCGCCTCAACAAAAAGGCTGTCACGCATATTTCGGGAACGCCCTCGCATTGGCGCAAGCTCCTGATGAGCGGCGCGGCCTCGGCCTTTTCGCCGCGCTATGTCCGCCTCTCCGGTGAAATCGCTGACCAGGCGGTCCTCGACGGTTTGCGCCAGGCTTTCCCCGAAGCGTCGATCGGCCATGCCTATGCATCGACCGAAGCCGGTGTCGGCTTTGCCGTCAATGACGGGCGTGAGGGATTTCCCGCCGACATGATCGGCGTGAGCCGCGACGGCGTCGAAATGAAGGTCGTGGACGGTTGTCTTCTGATCCGCTCGCGGCGCGCGGCGCATGCCTATGTCGGCCGTCGTGCCGGCGCGCTGACGGACGAAGAAGGATTCGTCGACACCGGCGACATGGTCGAACTGCGCGGCGATCGCTACCATTTCGTCGGCCGCCGCGGCGGCATCATCAATATCGGTGGTTTGAAAGTTCATCCCGAGGAGATCGAAGCGGTGATCAACCGCGATGACGCGGTGCGGATGTCACGCGTCAAGGCGCGCAAGAGTCCGATCACCGGCGCCATCGTGATTGCCGATGTCGTTCTCGCTGATGGTTTCGATGCAAACCAAAGCAATGATATAAAAAACCGCATCATCGCCGATTGCCGAGAAAACCTCGCGCCCCACAAGGTGCCTGCCATGATCAAGTTTGTCGAAAAGATCGACATCACGGCGGCCGGAAAGCTAGCGCGATCAGATGCATAATGTTCTCGTCACAGGCGGCAGCCGCGGCATCGGGCTTGCGATCGCGCAAAGGCTCGCCGGCAGCGGCTATCACGTGATCGCAGTCGCGCGCCGCGAAGGCGACGAGTTGCGCGATGCGATCGGTGTCGCCGGGAAAGAGGGCCATGGGCGGATTCATTTCCGCGCCTTCGATCTCAGCGAGGTCGACGCTATTCCAGCCTTCGTGAAAAGCCTGCGCGACGAATTCGGCGCGATCTACGGCCTTGTCAACAATGCCGGCCTCGGCACTGAAGGCTTGCTCGCCACGATGCACAACAGCGAGATCGAAGCCTTGATGCGCCTCAACGTGCTCTCGCCGATCATTCTGACCAAATATGTCGTACGCCACATGATGGCGGATGGCGCCGGCCGCATCATCAACATGTCCTCGATCATCGCCTCTACCGGCTATAATGGCCTGTCGGTCTATGCCGCAACGAAAGCCGCCGCGACCGGCTTCACCCGTTCGCTGGCGCGTGAAGTCGGCAAGCTCGGCATCACCGTGAACGCGATCGCGCCGGGCTTCATCGACACCGAATTGACGCACAGCCTTGGCGCGGAGCAGCGTCAACGCATCGCGGGCCGCAGCGCGTTGCGCCGCCTGCCGGAAACCGGCGACGTGGCCAGCATGGTGGAATATCTGCTGGGCGAGGGCGGCCGCAACATCACCGGCACGGTGCTGACGGTCGACGCCGGAAATACGGCCTAGCGCTTTGATTCGACCGGCCAGCAATATAGCTTTATCGGTGCCGTGACGATTTGACCCGGTCGATCGGAGAGGCGCTGAACCTATTCTGCCGTCTCCGCCGTATCTCTTACAGCAAACCTCACGACCATTGCGCGCCATGACCGCACTCAACGGCAGCGACAAGTTCTACGGCACCATTTCGGTGTTTCGTGGCTTCACGCGGCTGATGGACCCTTCGCTTTATGCGCCATTGCCGTCCGACTGGAGCATCGGGGTCGCGGACATCGTTGGGTCCACCAAGGCGATAGCGCAGGCGCGCTACAAGGCGGTGAACATGGCGGGAGCGGCCGTCATTGCGGCCGTGACCAACGCGCTTGAGGGCCGGGAATTCCCGTTTGTGTTCGGGGGCGACGGCGCAAGCTTCGCGGTTGCGCCGGATGATCTGGAGCGCACGCGGCAGGCGTTGGCGGCAACGGCCGCATGGGTCAAGGAAGACCTCGACCTGGAGATGCGGGTCGCGCTGGTGCCGATCGCCGCGATCCGCGCGCAGGGGTTGGATGTTCGCGTCGCGCGTTTCGGCCCGTCGCCCAACCTTTCCTATGCGATGTTTTCCGGCGGCGGTCTTGGTTTTGCAGATACTGCCATGAAGCGCGGTGAATTCGCCGTCACCATGGCGCCGCCCGGTACACAGCCGGATCTCTCGGGGCTTTCATGCCGGTTCGAGGAGATACCGGCGGCGCGTGGCCTCATTCTCGCGGTGCTGGTGATGCCGGTTCCGGGCGCGGATCCCGCCGCTTATCGCAAGCTGATCGAGGACATCGTCGCGCTGGTCGAGCGCAGCCCCGACCAGGGACGGCCGGTGCCGCCGGGCGGTCCGCCGCTGCGCTGGCCTCCGGCAGGTGTCGAATTCGAGGCGCGGGCGAAGCGCGGCGGGCCCTTGTTCAAGCGGCGGTTGGGCGTATTCGCCTGGACCTTGTTCTATTATTTTATCATGCGCTTCGGCATCAAGGTCGG
>DATHPL010000478.1:0-4952 GCA_035483915.1 Bradyrhizobium sp. | reverse complement strand
GAGGGAAAAGCAATCGCCGACGACCAGATCGTGGTCGCCGGCGTGATTGATTCAACGACGAACTTCGTCGAGCATCCCGAAGTGATCGCCGAGCGGATCGAGCGCGTCGCCCGAACCCTTGGCGATCCCGCCCGCGTCATGGCCGGGACGGATTGCGGGTTTGATACCTCAGCCGGCGCCGGGCGCGTGGCGGAAGACGTGGTGTGGGCAAAGCTCGCCGCATTGCGCGAAGGCGCCCGAATTGCATCGGGCCGGCTGTTTTGAAATACCTCACGAGCTTCTGAAAGAGCCGGTCGATTTTTAGCAATTAGCCGTTATTTATCGTCCGCGACGTTTCGGAGCACAATCTCCGATAGCCTGATCACGAGCTTGCGCAGCCGCGCATTCTCCTCAAGCAATGACACGACATCATCGTCGGCGTACTCGTCGTCGGTAAAATCATCGGGTCCAAATGAAGATCCATCAAGTTCTTGTAGTGCGTTGTGTAGCGGTTGCGCGGGTACCATGGCCAAAATCCCCAATACTTATCATTAGCCGAACATCACCCCAGTTTCATTCCACCCAAAGCGAAGGTGATGCGAATCGGGGGCGGATTTGAGACCGAAATGGGAATCTGTTGCGACGCCAAAACGCTTTCGGCGAGATGAAATCTCAAATCGCGCCAGCGAAATGCGGCCTGCCCGGATTGGACCGCATTTGCGCCGCTTCGCAGACCGATTGCTTTAGAAATTCTGAATAAAGATACCGCTGACTATCCCGCGATATGACCTTCGACCGCGTAGAACACGCATAGCCCAAGGCTCGCCCAGACGGCCGCGCTGAAATAAAGCGACATCCATGCAATTTCCTCGCGCCACTCGGAAAGGTCGTAGGTGACGACCCAGCGCGTGCTGACGTCACGAAACCCCTCCAGCGGCTTCAACCCCCTGTTACCTCTGGCAACATCCGCCCGCCAGCGCTTGAGGTACATCGGTACGTCGACGGTCATCAGGAATGCGAGATAAACCACGATGCCGACGAGGGCGCCGACAAGAATGACGCGGAGCCCACCGTCGAACTCCGGCAGCAGCCGGCAAATCCCGACGCCGGCGATGAAGAACGCCACCGCCCAGATCGAATTCTCGATGGCGTTGCCGAGATAGTTCGTGGTGACGACCGCGTGCCAGGAGAAGCATTCCGCGATCAGGATCAGCGGCACGATCACCCACGCCGCGGTCACCGCCGTCGTGGCGCCCGACATCGTCCCAAGTTGCAAGAGGATCATTGTCCATTGCGCCGCAAAACACACCTCGGCCACCGTCGCCACAGAACGGCCGACGACAACGCTCGAGAGCCAGGTATCGAACAGACAAATCCGCTGCACATCCGCGCGCGGCAACAACGAGCGGAAGGCGCAGCCGAATACATAGGCCGCGCTGAGCAGAAGCATGACCTGCATGCCCGGAACACGGCCGGAGCCGCCGGCGTCGTGAAGCTCGCGGTACATCAAAATCCAGGCCACGATATTGACGCCGCTGACCAGCGTCAGCATCGCCCACCACCAGGACACGGGATTTGACCAAGCCAGCGAGCTTGACCGCGCTTGAAATTCCGACCGCATCGACATCTCCGTGTAACCGAACAGACATCCACTCGTATTAATTCTGTCATAAAATATGGCGAATCACGACAGGAGATTTGTGACACCCGCTTCCTCCCGTGCCGGGGCTGCAGGGCACCAATGCCGGCTTTATGCTGCGAAGGCCGGTCGTCACAGTCGCCAATTGGTGTAAAAAGCCGCCAGCGGACACACCCAGTCACAATGAGGTCCGCCAATAGCGGTCGGCAGTGTACCGATCCATCCGGGAGGGGCTATGTGCGAGATTTGCAGGCGTGGTTTCATTGGCGGCGCGGCCGCATTGGGCGCAACGGGACTGTTTTCCTCTCCCCTGATGGCGCAGACGCCGCGCGGTGATTCCAGTTCGACCAGACTGCCCGCACGCGGCGAGTTCACCATCGCCAATGCCTATGTGATGACGATGGAGCGCGACTTCGGCGACTTCACCGGCGGCTCGGTGCATGTGAGAGACGGCGAAATTGTCGCCGTCGGCCACGGCGTGAGTGGTGGCGAAGTGATCGACGGTAGCGGCATGATCGTGATGCCCGGCCTCGTCGAGACCCATTGGCACATGTGGAACACGATTTTCCGCAGCTTTGCCGGAGACAAACCTGAAG
This sequence comes from Bradyrhizobium sp., assembly GCA_035483915.1. GTDB lineage: Bacteria > Pseudomonadota > Alphaproteobacteria > Rhizobiales > Xanthobacteraceae > Bradyrhizobium. Next base: position 2,738 of record DATHPL010000478.1, on the reverse strand, counting down.
ACGGCTATTTCCCCACGGTCGCCCGTTTCGGTCAGCAGATGACGCCGGACGACATCTTCCAGAGCACGCGGCTGTCGGCGGCCGAAGCCATCAATTCCGGCATCACCTTCGTGCACTCCTGGTGTCACAATGTGCGAAGCACGGCGCACGCGGAGGCCGATATCCGGGCGCTGGCCGGCGCCGGCATCCGCGCCCGCCATTCCTGCGGCTGGCCGCAGGGTCTGCCCGATACGCAGTCGGCCGATCAGGCGCCAATCGAAACGCTCGCCAAAAACTGGAGCAGCTATTCCAACGAGGGCCTGATTTCGCTCGGCATGGGCTGGCGCGGGCAATTTCGCGCGGGCCCGATCAAGCCGGAGGTCTACCAGCCGGAGTTCGACAACGCCCGCAGGCTCGGCTTGCCGATCACGGTGCATGTCGCGGCGGCCGCGCATCGCGCGGTGAACCAGGTCGAACTGCTCTACAAGTCAAAACTCATGGGCAAGGACGTTCAGCTGGTCCATGCGCTGGCAGTTAGACCGGCAGAACTCGACATGATCGAGGAGACGGGCGCCTCGATCTCGACCTCGCCGGGCTCCGAACTGCGGATCGGCTACGGCTTTCCGCTGATCTCGGAAATATTGGCAAAGCGCATTCCAATCGGAATCTCGATCGACACCTCGGCTCTGACCGGAAGTTCCAACATGTTCGGCGTCCTGAAGCTGGCGCGCGATTCCGAAAATGCGCGAGCCGAAAGCGAATTCAAGCTGACTGCGCAAAAAGCGCTCGAACTAGGCACTATCGAGGGAGCGCGGGCGATGGGGATCGAGGACAAGGTCGGTTCGCTCAAGCCGGGAAAACGCGCCGACCTGATCATGATCAGCCCTAACGCACTCAACATGGCTGTCGTCACCGACCCGGCCCATCTCGTGCTGGAAGCCACGGGTCCGGAAAATGTCGACACCGTCGTGGTCGATGGCCGCATCCTCAAACGCGGCGGCAAGCTCGTCGCTGTCGACACAACGGAAGTGATCGCCGGCGCGCGGACGGCGCTCGCCGGGATTCGCGAGCGCGCGAAGTGGCGTTAAACCTGCCCACGGGCGCTTAAACCGCGCCCGCCTTCTGCGCATAGCCCCAGGAGGCCTTCGACAGCGGCACGGTGCGCGCGGCCGATTCCAACGCCTTCGCGCTGGCCGCGGTGCCATCGCGGATGCGTCCGGCAATGCCTTGCGTGATGCAGGCGAGCCGAAACAGGTTGTAGGAAAAATACCAGTTCAGATCGGGCACCGCGCTGCCGGTGACGTCGCAATAGATCTTCGCGGCTTGTTCGAGCGTCGGAATGTTCAGCGCCTTCAGGTCGGCATTGGCCAGACCTGGCATGGCCCACTGCATCAGGAGATACGTGAAATCGGCCATGGGATCGCCGAGCGTGGATAGCTCCCAATCCAGAACCGCGATCACCCGCGGTTCGGTTGGGTGGAAGATCATGTTGTCGAGGCGGTAATCGCCATGAACGATCGAGACGCGCTCTTGGCTCGGCACGGTGCGCGGCAGCCATTCGATCAGCTTTTCAACTTCTTCGATGCGCTGGGTTTCCGAAGCGCGATATTGCTTGGTCCAGCGATCGACCTGGCGGGCGAAATAATTGCCGGGCTTGCCGAACTCGCCAAGGCCGATTGTCTGGGGATCGTAGGTGTGGAGTTTTGCCAGCGTCTCGATCTTGTCCTTGAAGATCGCATGCCGCGCCTGCGGCGTCTGGCTCGGCAGTGTCGGATCCCAGAACACCCGCCCCTCTTCCATCGACATGATGTAGAAGGCAGCCCCGATCACGGCGTCGTCGGTGCAAAGCGCGTAGGCCTTGGCGACCGGAAAGCCCTGCTTGCCGAGCGCGGAGATGACACGGAATTCGCGATCGACCGCGTGCGCGGACGGCAACAGCTTGCCGAACGGCTTGCGCCGCATCACGTAGGAACGCGCCGGCGTGTTGAGCCGATAGGTCGGGTTCGACTGGCCGCCCTTGAATTGCAGGACGGTCAGCGGTCCCTGAAAACCTTCGACGTGCTGCGCCATCCAGTCGTGGAGGCGCACCTCATCGATCCGGTGCCGCTCCTCGACCGGCTTGGTTCCGGAAAACTCCTCGTCGTTCCTGACGCCCTCGGCCACGCTCACTATCCCTGGAAGCGCGCCCTGCGGGCGCTCTTTTATGAGTTCGGAGCGTTGGCATACTTCCGAAGTTCGAGCCTGGCAATGGCGCGGTTGTGAACTTCGTCCGGACCGTCGGCAAGACGCATGGTGCGCATCGAGGCATAGTCCCGAGCGAGCCCGGCGTCGTCGGAGACGCCCGCAGCGCCATAGGCCTGGATCGCCTGATCGATGATCTTCAGCGCCATGTTGGGCGCGGCGACCTTGATCATGGCGATTTCGAGCTGGGCGGTCTTGTTGCCGACTTTGTCCATCATGTCGGCAGCCTTCAGGCACAAGAGGCGGTTCATCTCGATGTCGGTGCGGGCTTCCGCGATCCGCTGTTCCCAGATCGAGAACTCGATGATCTTCTTGCCGAAAGCGGTGCGCGACGACAGCCGCTTCACCATCTTTTCCAGCGCCTCCTCGGCCTTGCCGATGGTGCGCATGCAGTGATGGATACGGCCGGGGCCGAGGCGGCCCTGCGCGATCTCAAATCCCCTGCCCTCGCCGAGCAGGATATTGCTGGCGGGAACGCGCACGTTCTCAAGCAGCACCTGGGCGTGGCCGTGCGGCGC
>DATHPL010000477.1:0-2426 GCA_035483915.1 Bradyrhizobium sp. | reverse complement strand
CGGACTCGATCTTGCCGCCAAGGAGATCAACGCGGGCGGTGGCATCCTCGGCCGGCTCGTCGAAGTGATCTATGAGGACGACAAGACCGATCCCGCGGCCGCCGTGGACGCGACGCATAAACTGATCGAGCGCGACGGCGTGTTGGCGGTCGTCGGGCCGATCACGTCGCGAAATCTGGACGCCATCGCGCCTGCGGCCGAGAGCCTGAAGACGCCGCTCTTTTATGCCACCAACTATGAAGGCGGCAAATGCAGCCGCTACGTCTTCGCGTTCAGCACCGTGCCAAATCAGGAGCTTGCGCAGCTTCTGCCCTATATGAACCGCAACTTCGGCAAGACCTATTTTCTGCTGGGAGCCGACCGCGTATGGCCGCACAAGATGTTCGCGGTGTCGCAGCCGATCATCGCCAAGCTCGGCGGCCGTGTCGTCGGCGAGGAGTTCGCCACCGGCAAAGAAACCGATTTCAGCCCGCTGATCGCGCGCGTTGCCGCAACCAAGGCGCAGGTCTTGCTGTTCGCGCTCAAGGGAGACGGCATCAGTTTCATCCCGCAGGCGTACGACCGCGGACTGTTGAAGCGCATGACAATCGCGTTCCTCGGATTGTCCGAGACCGAGCTCGGCCTCTTCGGCGGCAAGGGCCAGAACATGTTCGCCGCGGTGCCGTTCGTGGCCACGAGCGACAAGCCGCCGGTCAAGGCCTTTGTCGCCAAGGTGAAGGCGGAAGGCGGCGCCGATGTTACAGTGTCGAACTATGTCATGACGCATTACAACGCGCTGATGGCGATGAAGGCCGCGATCGAGAAAGCCGGCAAGGTCGACAAGGAATCGATGATCGATGCGCTCGAGGGGCTGACGATCACGTCACCCACGGGGCCGCTGACGATGGGCAAGAACCACCACGCGACCATGAACATGTTTCTGGCCAAGACGCAGGGACACGACCTCGTCACCGTGAAGGCGCTCGGCGAGATCGCGCCGGAACCTGGATGCAAATGAAATGATCAAATCCGCACACCTACTGGCCGCGCTCATCGGCGCGACGCTTGCAGCAACACATCCTGCTTCCGCGAAAGAATTGACCTACGATTGTTCGGTGCCGCCGCTTGAGGTCACATTCGCCGTCGCTGGCGGCCACTACAACGGCGCGGTGACATGCGGAAATCTTTTCCTGCAGTCGGACATACCGGTTGCTCCGCTCGTGCGGTGGAAACAAGCCGATGCGAGAAAACTCTATACTTTGATGATGTTGGATTTCGATGGGAACGCCAATGGATCGTGGCCTGACCCGGTCGCCTCCGGGCAAAATGCGCCGGTGCGCCACTGGATCGTAGGCAACATTCCAGGCGATCTTCTTCGCGGCAGCGGCTACCTGGAATCCGGAACTTCGGCGAACTCCAAAACGATCAGCGTCGTGCAACCGTATCGATATCCGCATATTCCGGTCGTTTCGGATCGGTATGCCGTCTATGTCTTTCAGCAGCAGGAAAAAACGGATTTCGCGGCATTGCCCGATGCCATAACGAATTTCGACGCCGCCGCGTTTCTGGAGAAATATCGCCTCGGAGTGCCCAAAGCCGCCAACGTCTTTGTCGCGATATTCACGTCGGAATCGCCATTTTCCGGGAGAGCATTCCACGGCAATGATGTTTCCGGAACTTGGCATCAGGGCTATGGGCAGGGCAAACTGACTCCGGGCCAGAAATAAGCGCTCATCCAAATCGCGAGCAATGCACGGCCGGTAAGTTTCGCAGTCCGGCCGCACGTCAGGTCATGACGTTATTCCGGCTTGATGCCGGCGTCGGCGACCATCTTGCCCCACTTGTCGAGCTGCACCTTGATGAAATCGCCGAGCTGATCGGGCGTCGAGGAAAAGCCCTCGAAGCCGACATTGCGGAATTTCGCCTTGGTCGCCGGATCGTCAATGATCTTGCCGATAGCGCCGTTGAGCTTGGCGATCACTGCGGGCGGGGTTTTCGCCGGCGCAACGAGGCCGGCCCAGGCGTCAATCTCAAATCCTTCGATCCCGGCTTCGTCGAGCGTCGGCAGATCCGGGAACAGCGATGAGCGTTTCAGCCGCGTCACCGCAAGCGCACGCACTTGCCCGGACGCGACATGTGGCATGGCGACGGTGAAATCGACGATCATCATCGATACCCGGCCGGCAATCACGTCCTCGATCGCGGGAGGCGAGCTTTTGTAGGGCACATGCAGCATGTCGAGGCCTGCCCAATGCGCGAAGGTCTTGCCGCCGACAATGCCTGCGGTATTGCCGCTGGCGAACGAGACTTTGCCGGGATTGGCCTTGGTGTATTCCACCAGTTCCTTCACCGAATGCACCGGCAGGTTCGGATTGACCACGAGCATCAAGGTGAAACTGCCGACGCGGGTTACCGGCGCAAAATCCTTCACCGGGTCATAACTGACT
>DATHPL010000476.1:0-13932 GCA_035483915.1 Bradyrhizobium sp. | reverse complement strand
GGCCTGTTCGAGCTTGACCTCATAGGGCCGCGGATCGATCACGAAGAGAAGGTCTCCCTTGTGCACGATCTGGCCGTCCTTGAAGTGAATCTCGGTCAGCGTTCCGCCGACCTGCGCGCGCAGTTCGACGCGATCGATGGCCGAGAATTGGCCGAGAAAGCCAACCCGCGTATCGACTTCGCGCTGCAGTGGCTGGCTGACCGTCACCGGCGGCATAGGTGTTGGCGCTGCGGCGGTCTGGCCGCCTCCGCGAAATCCGAAACCGACATAGAGGCCCGCAAGAGCCAGGACCGCTATGACCCCGGTCAAGGCTGTCCGCCAGCTCCGCCGGCGCGGCTGCGCTGGCCCGTCGAGCCTCTCTCTTTCAATCGCTGAGGGGTCGCTGATCTGATCCATGAGACTGTCCATAAGTCCTTGCCATGTTGAACGGAAATTCGGTCGACGTCGTTTGGGGAAGGGGGAATGCCGGTTGCTTTTTCAGAAGTGGAAGAGCCCCGCTTGGGGTTGATATCTGGAGCAAACACTCCAATATCACTGGCGGCATATAAATTCGGGGAGGCGCCGTTCAAGGATTATTGGAGCGATGACACCAAAAATAATTCAGGGGAAGAAAAGCGAGGAGGGCAAACGTGGTCGGGGACGGCCGGCGGTGTTCGACCGCGACGTCGCACTGAGAGAAGCGATGAACCTGTTCTGGGAACGCGGCTATGAAGGGACGTCATTCGACGACCTGATCGCCGCGATGGGAATCAGCGCGTCGAGCTTCTACAACTCGTTCGGCAGCAAGGAATCGCTTTATTGCGAAGCCACGCGCTCATATCTCGAATGGGCCGGCCAATGGTTCTTCGCCATTCTCAATGACCCTTCGATCGATACCAGGACGGCCTTCGCGCACCTGTTTGAGGCGACCGCGGAGGAGTTCACCCGCGGCGATCATCCGCTCGGCTGCATGGTCTCGCTGGCAGGTACGCATTGCTCGCCGGGAATGACGAACATCCGCGACATGATGGCCGAGCATCGTGCCTTTTCGGAAAGTGCGATGGCGGAACGCATCCGCAAAGGCATCGCAAAGGGTGACGTGCCCGAAGGTAGCGACGCCAAAATGCTCGCGGCGTATTATAGCGCCGTCGCGCGTGGTCTTGCTGTGCAGGCCCGTGATGGCGCATCACGCAAGACGCTGGTCGAAATCGGCCGGTTGGCGATGCGCGCGTGGCCGGCCGATCCGCGCGCGGCCCGCAAAAACTGAGCATCAGACTTGTGAAATGCCGAGGCGGCCTAACCCGGGAAACTTCAACGCGGGACGGCGGATGTCGACGCCGATCACACCGCCAAACACATTGAGTTCGATGCCCTCTACCCAGCCGACCGTAGCGCCGAGATAGCCGCCCAGCGAAATAAACACGCCGGTGCGAGAGGGTGTAAGGCCAACCCAGTTGCCGCGATAGGGATAATCCTTGCCGATCGCAGTAGGAGGCAGGACGGCATCGAGTTCGGGGACCGCATCCAATACCGCCTGGACGAAGGTGTTTGAATTCGGCCCCGGCCAGGCGCTGTAATCTCCGTAGGTTCGAAACCTGTAATTCTCGACGACTGCGTGAATGGTCGGAATCAGTTTCTCCGCTTCCTGCCCGTCAACGCTCACCACAGTCTGGGGGATCGCACCGAACCATCTTCCGTCCGCGGTGAATCCGTTGACGCGAATGGGCTCGCCCCATGCGGTGTAGTCATAGCGGGTATAGTGTGCCGCGCCGCGCTCCTTGACGACGATCCAGGTGTGGACGGCGAAGATTCCACGCCAGCGCACCGTTCTCGCCGCAAAAACCCTTATCAGCGCGTCCGGATGTTCGGATGGCGCCGGCAGAAGTCCTGCGCTGGAACGATCCGCGGTCTGCCAATTTCCGCGCCGATCCCCAAGCAGATAGCTTGCGGTTGACACCAGAAGCGGTCCGACGATCAGAAACAGGAGAATGCACACGTATTTCTTCACGATGAAGCGAATTTCATTGCCGACCTTGATGTAGTTTATCCAGGTCCTTTTCGCCAGCCGTGATGGCGGGGGTGCGTGCGAGTGCCCCGCGAAAATCCGCCAGATGCGACCGGGTATCAGACATTAATGAGCATTCCCCGCGCCGCTCGTAAACGCACTATCGAAAAGTTGCCCGATCGGTTGCCAGGTTCTGCCGTCGAACTGCACCAATCGCATTTCCTTGACGGGGCGGAAATCGGTCGGGCTCGTGGTGATCGCAATCCCCGGCAGCGTCACGGAGCTTCGAAAATCTTTCAGCGATTGCGCCTGCTTCATGACGTTTTCGCGGGAGAGATCATCGCCGCATTGCTTCAAGACCTGGACCAGCGTTTGAGCGACGGCATAGCCAAAAACCGTGTAGATATCTTCCTTGTCCCCCTCCGGGTAATATTTGTCCATGAAGGACAGATACTCTTTCATGGCGATGTCGTCTTTCCAGGCAGGATCGCTCCCATCCTTCAGAAAGGCCGTCGATATCACGCCGATGGAGTTTTCAAGGCCGCCTGGCCGCAGCGCATTGGCGATGGAAGCCGCTGCATTGTCCAGGACCAGCACCGGATGCCAGTCGGATTCGCCCAGATGCCGGATCACCTGAGCAGCCATTGCCGGCGCGCCGTCGAATACCAGAATCTCCACGCCCGAATTGCGGAGGACATCCAACTGCTGGTCGAGCGACCGATCCGTGGCATCGAAAGCGGTGTCGGTCACGATCATCCGCGCAGCGTCGCCTAAGCCTTCTTCCAAACCTCGGAAAAGGTCGCGGCCGAACTCGTCGTTCTGCCAAAGCACGCCGATCTTTTTTTCGGAATAGTAGGCCTGGATATAATTCGCATAGATCCGCCCCTCGGTACGAAATGCCGGCGGCCACCCCATCGTCCAGGGAAAATCTCTTGGGTTGGCCCATTGATCGTCGCCCGAAGCGACAAACAGTTGCGGAATATGCTTGTCGTTGAGATATTTCCGAACCACCAGATTGCTCGGCGTCCCGAACGAACCGAATACAAAAAGCGCGTTCTCCGTCTCGACGAGGTTGCGCGTGAGGTCCATGGCTTCCAGCGGATCGGAGCTGTCATCATATGAAATGAATTCGACGTTGTGGCCGTTTATGCCCCCGTGCTCGTTGAGCATCTGGAAGTAGGCGGCCTCTGCCCGTCCGATAGCGCCAAACGCCGCCAGCGCCCCGGTGTACGGCATCACATTGCCGATACGGATGCCGCCATCGGAGGGCTTAAGAACGGGATCGCCGAGTGCCGCGAATGACCATGTGGCGAAAAGACTTGCGGCAAATGTGGCAATCCATCTGGTCATGTCCGTCTCCCATTCGCACAGGCCTTTCCAGTAGAGGATAGGAATGTCAGAACCGCGACGCTAGGGGATGACAGTGACCTAAGTATTTGCTCAGTTATTTGGGCGCAGCCAAATCCCCTCCTGCCGCGCCCTTCTGTCATTCGGAGAAGCCCCAATGCCTTTCGATCTGGTCCTGCGCGGCGGTCGCGTGGTCGATCCCTCCCAAAAACTCGATGCTGTCGCCGATATCGCTTTTTCCGGCGGCAAGGTCGCCATGGTCGGCAATGCGCTCAAGGTCGACCCGGGAACCGACGTGCGCGATGTCTCGGGTTATATCGTCACGCCCGGCCTGATCGATCTGCACACGCATGTGTATTGGGGCGGCACGTCGATCGGCATCGACGCTGAAGAGTTCTGCCGCACCTCCGGTGTGACCACCGCGATCGATACCGGCAGCGCCGGTCCGGGTAATTTCGCGGGCTTTCGCAAACATGTGATCGAGCCCAGTCAAGTGCGCATTCTGGCCTATCTGCACGTCTCGCATGCCGGCATCTACGGCTATTCGCACCGCGTCATGGTCGGCGAAAGCGAAGAAATCCGTTTGATGAATCCGATTGACGCCGTCGAGGTCGCGGACGCCAATCGCGATCTCATCGTCGGCATCAAGGTGCGGGTCGGCCGCAACTCCTCCGGCACGTCGGGCATCGTGCCATTGCAAATCGCACTTGAAGCGGCGAACGAAGTCGGCATGCCGTTGATGTGCCATATCGACCACCCACCGCCGAGCTACGAGGAGGTGGTAAGCCTTCTGCGTCCGGGCGACGTTCTGACCCACGCCTTCCGGCCGTTTCCCAATTCGCCGGCCACAGCGCAGGGCACTGTGAAGAAGGTTGTGCTGGAGGCGCGCGAACGCGGCGTCTTCTTCGACATCGGCCACGGCAAGGGCTCGTTCGCCTTCAAGACCGCACGCGCCATGCTCGCCAACGGATTTTATCCGGATACGATTTCCTCCGACATCCACATCCTCTGCATCAACGGGCCGGCCTTCGATCAGGTGACGACCATGTCCAAGTTCCTGTGCATGGGAATGCCGTTTTCCGACGTGGTCGCGGCTTCGACGGTCAATGCCGCGATGGCGCTGCGGCGTCCTGAACTCGGCAGCCTCAAGCCGGGCAGTGTCGGAGACGCCACTCTGCTCTCGATTCAGGAAGGCAAGTTCGATTATGTCGACGTTGTCGGCGAGCACCTGATCGGCGACCGCAAGATCGCGTCCGAGGGCGTGGTGATTGGCGGGCGCTGGTGGCATCCGAAGGAGTCGCCCAAGTTCAAGCGGCTCGCTGGCTAAATGCCGCTGAAAATGCTGTGATCGGCCTGTTTTGACTGGGGTTTTACGGCGGGTTGCTGGCATACCATTTGCAAGCAAACGAGGCTGTTCGCCATTGCCTGACGGGCTTGTTTAGCGCCTAATCGCTTTTGGCATTTTCGAAAAATTGGGAGGCCTTGATGGATCGCAGGACGGTGTTGAAGGGATTGGCGGGGGCGGGCAGCCTGGCGGCGACGGGTGGCCTGTCGATGCCGGCGCTTTCGCAAGGCGCCGCCGCACGCACCCTGCGCTTTGTACCGCAGGCGGACCTAGCCAACTTCGACCCGATCTGGGGTACGCAATATGTGGTGCGTAATGCCGCAGCTTTGGTGTGGGACACGCTCTATGGCTTCGACGACAAATTGCAGCCGCAACGCCAGATGGTCGAATCCGAGGAGGTGTCCGGCGACGGTCTGACCTGGACCTTCCGGTTGCGGCCGGGATTGAAGTTCCACGACGGCGAGCCCGTGTTGGCCAAGGACGCGGTGGCAAGCCTGGCGCGCTGGTCGGCCCGCGATCCCCAGGGGCAGACGATCAAAGCGATGCAGAACGAACTGGTCGCCGTCGACGACCGTACGTTCAAGTGGGTCCTGAAAGCGCCGTTTCCCAAGATGCTGGTCGCGCTCGCCAAGAACAATGCGCCTTGCTCCTTCATCATGCCGGAGCGGATCGCGCAGACCGATCCGTTCAAGCAGATCACCGAGTATGTCGGCTCGGGCCCGATGAAGTTCGCGAGAAGCGAGTGGGTACCCGGCGCCAAATCGGTGTTCGAAAAATTCACCGACTATGTGCCGAGACAAGAACCGTCATCGTGGCTTGCCGGCGGCAAGCATATGCTGCTGGATCGCATCGAATGGGTGACGATCCCTGACCCCGCGACGGCTGCGGCCGCGCTGCAAAACGGCGAGATCGACTGGTGGGAAAATCCGATACCCGATCTTGTCCCCGTGTTGAAGAAAAACAAGAACATCGCCGTCGATATCGCCGACCCGCTTGGTAATATCGGCGTGTTCCGGATGAATCACACGCACCCGCCATTCGACAACGTGAAGATACGGCGCGCCGTGCTCACGGCGTTGAGCCAGGAAGATTACATGCGTGCGCTGGTCGGCGACGACAGCGCGCTCTGGAAGCCGATCCCCGGATTTTTCGCGCCCAATACACCGCTTTATTCGGAGGAGGGTGGCGACATTCTCAAGCAGCACAATATCGATGCCGCCAAAAAACTTCTCGCGGAAGCCGGGTACGCCAACGAGCCGGTCTCCTGCATCGTGGCGCAGGATCAGCCAATCACCAAGGCGCAAGGCGACGTGACGGCTGATCTGTTGAAGCGCATGGGCATGAACGTCGATTTCGTCGCGACCGACTGGGGCACGGTTGGCGCGCGCCGTGCGCAGAAAACGCCGCACAACCAGGGCGGCTGGGAGATGTTCCACACCTGGCACGCCGGCGCGGACTGCATCAGCCCGATTGGTTACGCGGCCATTCGCGGCACCGGCGACAAGGCGTGGTGGGGTTGGCCGAAGAGCGAGAAAGTGGAAACCGAGGTCTCTGCTTGGTTCGCTGCCAACAGCCTCGACGAGGAAAAAGCCGCGATCGGCCGCCTCAACAAGGCCGCGATGGAAGACGTCATTTATGCACCGACCGGCTTCTTCCTGAGCTACACGGCTTGGCGCAAGAATGTGTCCGGTATCGTGAAAGGGCCGTTACCCTTCATGTGGGGCGTATCGAAGACCGCCTGACGCTGCGGTAGCTCCCATGGCCTCGTATATCCTGCGGCGCATCCTCGTCACCATCCCCGTGATGGCGATCGTCGCGCTGTTCGTCTTCAGCCTGCTCTATATCGCGCCGGGCGATCCGGCGGCGGTGATCGCCGGCGATCAGGCGAGCCCGGCCGATGTCGAACGTATCAGGCAAAGCCTCGGTCTCGACCGGCCTTTTTTGGTTCAGTTCGGCAGTTGGCTCTGGCGTATTCTGCATTTCGATCTCGGCACCTCGATCTTCACCAACCTTCCGGTGACGTCGATGATCTCGCAGCGGATCGAGCCGACGCTGTCGTTGATGATGCTGACGCTCGTTCTGACGCTCGTCATCGCCATACCGCTCGGCGTGGTCGCGGCCTGGAAAGCCGGCAGTCTGATCGACCGCATCATCATGGCCTTTGCCGTTTCCGCCTTCTCGCTGCCGGTCTTTGTGGTCGGATATGTCCTGGCCTATGTCTTCGCGCTCGAACTCGAATGGCTGCCGGTACAGGGGTACACGCCGATCTCGCAGGGTTTCTGGCCGTGGCTGCAAAACCTGATCCTGCCCGCCATTGCGCTTGGTTGCGTCTACATCGCGCTGATCGCGCGCGTCACGCGTGCCTCCATGCTTGAGGTGTTGCAGCAGGATTATATCCGCACTGCGCGTGCAAAGGGCCTGGGGCAGCGCGGCATCCTGTTCGTTCATGCGTTGAAAAACGCCGCCGTGCCGATCGTCACGGTGATAGGCATCGGCGTGGCGCTCCTGATCGGCGGCGCGGTGGTGACCGAAAGCGTGTTCGCTATTCCCGGCCTCGGCCGTTTGACGGTCGATGCGATCCTGCGCCGCGACTATCCAGTGATTCAGGGCGTCGTGCTGATGTTCAGCTTCGTTTATACGCTAGTCAATCTGATGGTCGACCTGACCTACACCCTGATCGATCCGAGGATTCGCTATTGACCCTCTCGTCCACCAGTTCCGTAGCCGTGCCGCCTGGCCTTGCGATCGCGCAAGCATTGCCGGATTTGATGCTGCCGGTGAAAGTGCGGCGCGGCGTGATCGGCTTCCTGCGCAACAATCCGACCGTTGCGATCGGCGGGGCGCTGCTTCTCGCTTTGGTGTTGATAGGCATCTTCGCGCCCTACCTTGGGACCGTCGACCCGACGGCGCTCGCACCCGCCAAACGTACCCGTCCGCCGTCGGCGGAATACTGGTTCGGAACGGATGCGCTCGGCCGCGACGTCTATTCGCGGGTGCTGTACGGGACACGGGTGTCGCTCACAGTCGGTCTTTCGGTGGCGTTGCTCGCGACGCTCGCGGGGCTCACCATCGGCCTCGTCTCGGGCTTTGTGCGCTGGGCTGACGGCATCGTCATGCGCGTCATGGACGGGCTGATGTCGATCCCGCCGATTTTGTTGGCCATTGCGCTGATGGCATTGACGCGCGGCAGCGTCGGCAACGTCATCATGGCCATCACGGTCGCGGAAATCCCGCGCGTTTCACGGCTGGTGCGAAGCGTCGTGTTGTCGTTGCGCGAGCAGCCTTACGTGGATGCCGCGATTGCCTCCGGCACGCGAGCGCCGATGATCATCCTTCGCCACATCCTGCCCAACACGATGGCGCCGATGCTGGTGCAGGCCACTTACGTCTGCGCCAGCGCGATGATCGTGGAGTCGATTCTCTCCTTTATTGGCGCCGGAACGCCGCCGACGATTCCGTCCTGGGGCAACATCATGGCCGAGGGCAGGGCGTTATGGCAGGTGAAGCCCTACATCGTGTTTTTTCCGGCCGCCTTCCTCTCCGTCACGGTGCTGGCTGTTAATCTCGTTGGCGACGGCCTGCGTGATGCCCTCGACCCTCGCATGGCCAAGAGCCTGTGATGAGTAAGGTCTGATCCGATGGCATTGCTCGAAATCGAGAACTTGCAGACCCATTTCCGCACCCCCGACGGGATTAACCGCGCCGTCGACGGCGTTTCCTTTCATGTCGACGAAGGCGAGACGCTGGCGATCGTCGGCGAGTCCGGCTGCGGCAAGTCGGTGACCGCGATGTCGCTGATGCGCCTCATCCCCGAGCCGCCGGGCAAGATCGCAGGCTCGGTCCGGTTTCGCGGCAAGGATCTCTTGAAGCTCAGCGATCGCGAAATGCGCGCCATCCGCGGCAACGACATTTCGATGATCTTTCAGGAGCCGATGACAAGCCTCAATCCGGTGTTGACCGTCGGCCGCCAGATCGGCGAGACGCTGCGGCTGCATCAGGGGCTCGACAAGGAAGCCGCCGAAGCGCGTGCCGTCGAGCTATTGACCCTGGTCGGTATCCCGGAGCCGGCGCGGCGGGTGAGGGAATATCCGCACCAATTGTCGGGCGGCATGCGCCAGCGGGTGATGATCGCGATTTCACTCGCGTGCAATCCAAAACTTCTGATCGCCGACGAGCCGACCACGGCACTCGACGTCACCATCCAGGCCCAGATCCTGCAACTGATGCTCGACTTGAAGCAAAGGGTGGGAGCCGCCGTGATCCTGATCACCCACGATCTCGGCGTGGTGGCCGAAGTCGCCGAGCGCGTCATGGTGATGTATGCCGGCCGCAAGGTCGAGGAGGCGCCGGTGGCGGAGCTGTTTCGCGCGCCCCGCCATCCCTATACGCAAGGCCTGCTCGGCGCGGTGCCCAAGCTCGGCTCCTCGTTGACGGGCGCGGCGAGGCGCCTTGCCGAAATTCCGGGCCAAGTGCCGAGCCTCAAGCAGCGCATCACCGGTTGCGCCTTTGCTGGGCGTTGTGCGATCGCCACCGATCTTTGCCGCGCGGTCGCGCCTGGTTTAGAAGAAAAGTCTTCCCGCCATTTCGCCGCCTGCCATTTTGCTCTCAAGGAGGTGGCTGCGGCATGAACGCGCCTCTGTTGCAGGTCAATGACCTCAAGAAACATTTTCCGGTCCGCGGGCATCTGCTCAAGCGCAATGCGAGCCGCGTCTATGCCGTGGACGGGGTGTCCTTTGAAATCGCGCGCGGCGAGACGCTGTCCCTGGTTGGCGAATCCGGCTGCGGCAAATCGACGGTCGGCCGCGCTATCCTGCGCCTGTTCGATATCACGGCGGGCCAAGTGGTACTCGATGGCCAGCGCATCGACGATCTTTCGCCCGATCGCCTGAAGCAGATGCGGCGGCGGGTGCAGGTCGTGTTCCAGGACCCGTTCTCCAGCCTCAATCCGCGATTGCGCGTGCGCGCTATCCTGGCCGAGCCGATCCGCAATTTCGGTCTCGCCAAATCCGCAAGTGAACTTGAATCGAAGGTCGCGAGCCTTATGGATACCGTGCGTTTGCCGCGCGACGCGCTGGACCGAAGGCCGCATGAATTTTCAGGCGGACAACGCCAGCGCATCTGCATTGCGAGGGCGCTAGCCGCCGAACCCGATTTGATCGTCTGCGATGAGGCGGTTTCGGCGCTCGACGTCTCGGTCAAGGCGCAGATCGTCAACCTGTTGCAGGACTTGCAGCGGGAGTTTGGTCTGGCGCTGCTCTTCATCAGCCATGACCTTGCGATCGTCGAGCATATGACCCATCGCGTCGCGGTGATGTATCTCGGCAAGATCGTCGAGATCGCGCCGCGGGAACAGATATTTGCCAGCCCCAAACATCCCTACACCAAGGCGCTGTTGTCGGCGGTGCCGGTGCCGGACCCGACCGTCCGCCGCACCCCGATCATCCTGAAGGGCGACGTTCCGAGCCCGATCAATCCGCCGAGCGGGTGCCGTTTTCACACGCGATGTCCGTTTGTGTTCGATCGCTGCCGAACCGAAGAGCCGGAGCTTCGCCAGAGAGCCGAAGGCCAGTGGGCCGCCTGCCATCTCGATGCGTTGCCGGAGACGCAGACAGCGGCGATGTGACGGTGCGGTCAGAGGTTCGGCAAACCTGGTTCGACTCGCAAAACACCTTCTACCCACTTGGCGACCGAAAGCAGCCGGCGGTCTTGCCGATAGCCTCCAACGAGCTGGATGCCCAGCGGAAGATGATTTTTGCCAAATCCCGCTGGAAGCGAGATCGCGGGCGCACCGATCAGAGTCCAGGGCGCGCAATATTCGGCCTTGCCGGTGAAGTCGAGGCCGTTCGGTGCCTCGCCGAAGGCCGGTAGCGTCAGGACGGCGTCAAAACCCGACATTTGTTCGGCCAATGCCGTCCGCAGTTTTTCCTGCCGTGACCTGGCCGCCAGATAGTCAAAGGCAGCCGTTGTTTTCCCCGCCTTGACCAGCGTCTTGAGGTGGTTGCTGGTGCGGTCAGGATAGCGTTCGACGAGATCACCAAAAATCAACGATGCTTCGCAGGCAAGAATGGTGTTGATCATATCCCAGTTGACGGCGTCGAGTTCTTCCCACTCGCGCTCTTCGACGAGAGCGCCGGCTTCGCGTAGTTGCGCAACGGCGGCCTCAAAAACCTTCTGCTGGTCGGCCTCGACGCTGGCCCAGTGTTGAAAACGCATGACTCGAAGGCGCGGCTTTTCCAGCGGTGCGATGCCCTGACCGGGATCGGTATTGAAGCCAGGGAGGGGGCGGCCGTGAACATCGGCATCGCTGGTGGCTGCAAGCAGGGACAGCGCAAGGGCCACGTCGTCTACCCGGCGGGCGAAGAAGCCGACATGGTCGAGCGAGGGGCTCAACGGATGCACGCCGATGCGTGGGATCGCGCCAAAGCTCGGTTTGAGGCCGACGACACCGTTGAAGGCGGCCGGCCGGATCACCGAGCCTAGCGTCTGCGTTCCCAATGCCAGCGGCACGATTCCGGCTGCTACGGCCGCGGCGGAGCCCGACGACGAGCCGCCCGGCGTATGCCGGGCGTTCCATGGATTGGTGGTGGGACCGGGATGACGCCAGGCGAATTCGGTCGATACCGTCTTGCCGAAGATCGTGGCGCCTAGCTGGCGTAGCCGTTCGACCACCCAGGCGTCCTGCGCCGGTACGTGATCGCGATAGATCGGGGATCCGTTGGTGGTCGGCATATCGGACGTTGCGATGATGTCCTTGATGCCGATGGGAATCCCCGAGAGCAGACCAGGCCGGCGGCTGACGTCGCGCGGCAGATATTCAAATGCCTTCAGAACGGGCTCGGCAGCCTTCGCCCGTTCGAGGCAAGCGTGAGCGTAACCATCGGCAAGCCGGTCATCCTGTTTGAAGCGGCGCAAAAGTTCCAGCACACTCGCGCCGAAATCGGGGCCGGACATTGCATCGTTCATTCGATCATCCTTGGAGCGCGGGGTGGTAATCCAGATCAGGCCTTCGCTAGCACGAGATGACTGGTGAGCCGCCGCGCAACGTCGCGGCGCAGCGCGTTGAATTCCGGTGAGGACACATCGCGCGGGCGCGGCAGATCAATACGGAAATCGCTGTCGATGCGCCCGGGGCCTGCGCTCATCACCAGTACGCGGTCGGCCAGCAGCACGGCTTCCTCGACCGAGTGGGTGACGAAAATCGTGGTTACGCCGGTGCGCTTCCAGATTTGCAGCAACTCGTTCTGAAGCTGTTCGCGCGTCAGTGCATCGAGCGCACCGAACGGCTCATCCATCAGGAGAATATTCGCGTTATTGGCGAGCACGCGCGCGATCGCCACGCGTTGTTTCATGCCGCCCGACAACTGGTTCGGGTAGCGATCGGCAAAGCGCTCCAGCCCGACCATGCGGACAAATTCATCCGTGGTCTTGTCGATCTCTTCGCGCGGCAGGTGACGCTGCCGCTGCCCGAAACTGACGTTCTGCCGTACCGTCATCCACGGGAACAGCGCGTAATCCTGGAACACCATGCCGCGATCGCTGCCGGGGCCGGTGACGGGCTTGCCGTCGATCGCGACCTCGCCGGTGGTCGGCTCTTCAAATCCGGCGATGATCCGCAACAACGTGGATTTTCCGCAGCCGGAGGCGCCGATCATGCAGACGAATTCGCCTTTCGGAATCGCGAGGTCGACCGGCGCCAGCGCCTCGACTTCGTCGTCGCCGACCGCAAAGCGTTTGGTGACGCCGCGGATGGTCAGAAGGTCCTGATGCCCATTATTCACGGTGTTGCGGGCTCCAGCTCAGGAGACGATTGCTGATCGCCACAATGATGCGGTCGGTGACAAAGCCGCAGGCGCCGATCACGATCATACCTGTTATCACGAGATCGGTGCGCGACAGTGTGCGGCCATCCATCACGACCGAGCCGAGGCCGGTCGGAACGCCGGTCATTTCGCCGACCACGATCAGGATCCAGGCAAAACCGTGCGCGATCCTAAGGCCACTGAAGATCGCGGGTAGCGAGGCCGGCAACACGATCTGGCGGAACATGCCGGTTCCGGAACAGCCGAGCATGGAGGCGGCCTCGAACAATCGCGGATCGATCGAGCGTACGCCGAACATCGTGTTTAGCAGGATCGGATAAAACGCGCCGAGGAAGACCAGGAAGATCGCCGCATTCGGTCCCAGTCCGAAGAAGATCATCGACAGCGGCAACCACGCGGTGACAGGGATCGGGCGCAGCAGCGAGATCGTCGGGTCGAGCAATTGCCGCAGCACCTTGATGCGGCCGATCATCAGACCTAAGGGAACGCCGATCAGCGCGGCGAGCAGGAAGCCGCCATAGACGCGCTGCATCGATTTCCAGACATGGATCAGGATCGTGCCGCTGAAGGCGTCATCGTAGACGCCGCCAAACGTGAAGTCGTACATCATCACGGCGACCTGATAAGGGCTCGGGATCAGCCGTGTGCCGGTGAACGCGACCGCGCGGTCCCAGATCAGGATCAGGAGGATCGGAAAGCCTGCGCCGAGGACAAAAGCGCGTAAACTCTCGAGCCGCCGCCGTTTACGGCGGCGCGGGGAGGCGGCCGTTACGGGCGAGTTGCTCTCGTCGCTATCAGGCAAGGTCGTAGCTTGGTGGCTCACGTCGATCGCTTACATGAACTGTTCTGTTATGGCACGCGCCATGTCGGGCGCCTGCCGCACCTGCTTCTTCTCGACCATCAAGCCGCTATAGGCCTTGGCGCGTTCAATGAACGTGTCGTCGATCTTCCAGGTCAGTTCGACATTCGGAACCGCCTTTTCGATCGATGCGCGCTGCTGGCCGAGCTTCTGCATCGCGACCTCGACCATTTCTTCGGGATGCGCCATCGCGTAGTCCGTCGCTTTCTTGTGCATCTCGACGATCAGCTTGAGCCGCTCTGGGTTCTCCTTGATCATCTTTTCGCTGGCCGAGAGGATCATGTTGAGCGAGCCGATCGGCGTCGAATAGGGGTATTCGACGAGGCGGCCGGTGCCGTTGGCGAGGCTGATGCCGGGGCCGGGTTCGGCGCCGACATAGGCATCGATATCGCCGCGGGCGAGCGCGGCCGGCATGTCACTGAACGCCAATCGGATCGGCTGGATGTCGGCTACCGTCATGCCTTCGGCCTTCAACCGCTCGAGGATGACGACTTCCTGCGTCGAGCCCGGGGTGATCGCGACGCGCTTGCCCTTCAAATCCTTGATCGTCTTGATGTCGGATTTGGCGTCGGCGACG
>DATHPL010000475.1:0-2564 GCA_035483915.1 Bradyrhizobium sp. | reverse complement strand
TCGAACACCGTGTAGTTGCCGCTGGAGCGATCGGCGCGGGTGGCCGCCATGCGGGTGGCATCGGCGGTATCGACGCGCAGCGAATCGACGAAGCCGTCGCGGTAGTCGTCGCTCAGATCCAGGATGTCGGCATAGGTGATCTTGCCGTCGACGTCGGTCATGCGGATGTTGCCTTCGGCATGCAACCGCTTGGTCTTCTGGTCGTAGATGACCTTGTCCGCCTCGACGCTGGTGCCGTTGTAGAACAGCTGCACGTTGCCGACGGCCGACACCCGTGAGTTGTTGTAGTCGTAATCGACCTCGTTGGCTTGAACCAGCATCTGTCCGTCATTCGCCGGACGCTGCGTGACAGGCTTCGGTGGTCGCGGATTGTAGGAGAAACTTTGCGCAAACGCGCCGGTGGACGTGGCGAGCCCGAAGGCACCGGACAGCAGCAAGCCGAGAGCGACGGCCGCCGCGCGTGCACAATGGCGACGCACGACAGCACCCTGCCGCAACGCAAGCAATCTCTCGTGGAGGGCGGCAACCACAGCCACTCTACCCGTCCTCCTGGTACAACAAGGCCAAAAAGCCGGTGAGGCCGCCAACACATACGGGCAGCCACGCCGAAGCGATCGGATGCATCAACTCAGCCTTGCTCAAATCCTCAGTTACTTTGGATAAAACATAGAGCAGAAAGCCCGCGCCCACGCCACTCAAAACCATCTTTTGAACACCGCCGAAACGGAAGAAACGCAAGCTCACACTAGCAGCCAGCATGACCATGGCCGCCAGCAAAAAAGGCTGTGCAATCAGCTTGTGGTATTGCAACCGGTAGCCGGCCGTTGCGAAGCCGGAGCTTTCCGATGAGCGGATGTATCCCGGAAGTTGCCAAAAAGACACAGTTTCGGGCGTGGAAAAACTGTTCCGGACCTGGGCCGGCGTGAGGCTTGTGGGCAGCGTGAAGCTATCCTGATCGGCCGGCGGGTTATTCAAGGTGTATCGGCGCACGGATTTGAACAGCCAGTGCCCTTCCTCAAGGGTGGCTTGTTGCGCCTCGATTCGTTCCTTGAACTGATCGTCGTTATCGAAGCGGAACACCGTGAGGCCGGTCAGTCGCACACCCTGCTGCTCGCTGCGGGCAGCGTTGATGATGGCCTGTCCGTCGCTGTTGACCTGATTGATCCAGAAACCCGCTGCATCCTGCACGCCACCGCCGCCGGGCGCGTTGCCAAATAGCTCCGCTTCCATCCGCTTGGAGAGTTCGCGCAGGTTGGCTGACATGGGATTGTAGGCCGTCGTGGCGAGGGCCCCGAGCACCATCGCGCTGGCTAGCGCCGGCGCAATGAATTGCCAGGCGGAAACGCCTGCCGCCCGCGCCACCACGAGCTCCAGCCGCCGGGAGAGGGCGAGGTAGCAGGTCATGGCTCCGATCAGGATGCAGAAGGGCATCATCTTTTCGAGCAGTTGGGGAACGCGGAACAGCGAGGTTTCCGCGACAGCGATGGCTGAAACATCGACCAGCCCCGATGTCTTCCGCACCATTTCGATATAATCGACGAGCACCAGCAGTACGAAGATGGCGGCAAAGACGCCAATCGCCGCCACCACGAAGCGGCCGGCGAAGTAACGCCCCAGCGTGTTGGTGACCATGCTCATGCGGCGGCCGGCCGTCCGAAGAGCCGCAGGATTCGTTCGTTCGACCGGTTGATGGCTTCGATCAGCGAGGCCGGCGGTTCGATAACGACGCCGTCGATGATGATCCAGAAGCTGACGCCGATGGCCGTCGCCAGCATCAGGTATTGGACGAGCGCTGCAAGCGGCGACTTCACCGTCAAGACCGAGCAGGCGAATCCCGCCATCCGAAGTCCAAACACCGCAAGGATCGCGCCGCCCATCGAAAAGTTTCGGCTCTGTCGCGTCGTGCGTGGTGCGCCAAGAAAGGCAAAAGTGAGCGCGGCAAAGGCAAAGGGATAGATCGGCGACATGAAGCGGTCGTGCAGCTCGGCGCGAAATTGTCCGGACAGTTGCTGATAGATCGGGTCCGAATCCTCAGGGGCCAGCAATTCCCAGAGGTAACGCTCGCGAATGCCGAGCGCGACGTCATGGCCCTGGTTGGAGAACTTCGACATGTCGAAACCATAGCGGCCGAACGCAACCAGTGCCGGATCGCGTTTGCCGACTTCGAAGCGTTCGAGATTGCCGTCCTCGAGAATCAGGAACGAGCCACCCTCATTCTTCACGACCGTGCCGTGATCGGCCACGATGCTGACGCGCTCCTTGGGATCGCGGCGGTCATCGATGAAAATGCCCTTGAGCAGGCCACCCGGCTGCCGTTCACGGATTCGGATGGTCAAATTCTGATCCAACTGGGCGAAGCGGCCCGGCTGCAAGACGTTGGTGAGAACGTCGGCCGTGATCTCGGCGTCCCATTGCTTGATTCGGCGCAGGCCATCGGGCGCCAGATAGGCGGCAATAAAGGCGACCAGTAGCGCGACGACGCAGGTGGCAAAGATAAAGGGGCGGAACAGGCGGATCGGGGAGAAGCCGGCCGCGTTCATCACGATGATTTCCGAATCGGTCGC
>DATHPL010000474.1:0-7424 GCA_035483915.1 Bradyrhizobium sp. | reverse complement strand
TCTACGCGCCGCGGGCTAAGCTCGGCGTCGCGCAGGAAATCAGGGCGGCGCGAATTTCGACCGCCGCGATTTTCGGCTCTGTGCCGACAGTATCTCTATGCAAACAAAAAGGCCGCGTCCTGCGCGGCCTTTTTCATGGTGCCATAGTGGACCAATCCGCCTCAGCTCTGCGGGCAAGTAGTGCCTGAAATCAGGCAAAGCGGCGCCGAAGCGCCCGCCCCATTGTTATTGCTTGGGTGCCGCCGCGCCCGCGGCCTGCCCGCTGAGGTTTCCGGCCTGATCCATCGTCGTTTTGAAGAATGCATCGCCATCGCCAAGCGTGACGCGGCGCTGGCAGACCGGCATGCAGCTATAGGACTCGCGGTCAACGCCGCGATAGACCGTGATGAGCTGATCGCTCGGACCCTCGACCTGAATCAGCCGGTCCACGAGGATCTCGCCCGAACGATCCATCGCAATGAAATTGGTGGCGCCATAGCCCTTCCCGGTCACGACGAGTATCCCGCCGGCCTGCAGCGCGACGTCCGCGATCAGCGGATTGCCGACGACAATGGTCGCGACGCGAGCCGGCAGCTTCACGAGCCTGGCCTGGTCGACATTTACGGCGATGGTGTTGGCGGAAGGCTCCGCGAAGACCGCTATCGGCCACATCAGCACCCCCGCGATGAGCGAGTGAAGCGCGAAGCGCAGGCTTCTGGAAGAGCACAAAGATTGATGCGACATACGATACCCCGGGGCGTTGACAAGCCGGCTTAAGCGATACGCAGCGGAACCGGCGCCCGACGTGGCAAATCTGCCGTCAATTAGTGAATGAACTGCAAATGAGGGGCCGATTCGTAGGCCGCGGCAATCCTACTGACGAAAAGGGTAAGCAAGTTGCCCACCAATTTCGTTAGGAATGCGCGGATCGTCGGTGCCGTAGTCTTGCGGCAACCGGCCTTCCGGCATCCGGAATGTCCCAAACAGGATGTCCCAGATCGGAAACGTGCCTGCGAAGTTGGTATCGCCGCCTTCCTCGAGCGAGGTGTGATGCCAGCGATGAAACACCGGCGTTGCCAGCACATATTTAAACGGCCCGAGCGTCCAGTTCAGGTTGGCGTGCACGAAGGCGGAATGGAAGGTGGTGAAGGGCCCGACCCAGAGCATGATGTTCGGCGAGATCCCGGCCATCAGCAGGATGACGTCCACGCCAATCGTTCCCAGGAACAGATTGACCGGATGAAAACGTGCCGCCGAAATCCAATCCAGCTCTTCCGATGAATGATGGATCGCGTGGTATTTCCAGAAGCCGCCGCCGTGAAACAGCCGGTGCAGCCAGTATAGCATGAAGTCGGAGAGCACGAGAAACAACAGCGCCTGAAGCCAGAGCGGCAGCAGCGACAGCGGGCCGTGCCCGTTGTCGTAAAATGCGATCAGTTCGTCGGCATCATGAATGTTGAAGACCACTTGCGCGCCAAGCACGAGCAGGCCGATCCGAAGCACCCGGGCAAATAGCGGAACGAAGAACCAGTAGCAGACATCGGTGATGAGCTCCCGCTTGCGCCACCAGGGTGCTCCGGGATTACAGGCCCAGAAATGGGTCAGCACCGAAAACACCACTGACAGTGCAATGGTGATCGGCACCACCTTGGCAATCGTCTGACCGAGCATTTCGACGACTTCCAAAGTTAAACTGGACATGGCGGCCTCATTTGAACGATTGCCTAGAGAGGTACGCCTCGCCGCTTAAGGAGCCGTAAAACGGGGCGCCATGCCCGGCTCGTATTTGCCTTTCAATGGGAGCGGAATATTGCAGGCTGCAACGATTGAACTTTAGGAAGCGGGTTAAATCGAAATTTACTGTCCGCAAGAACAGCGCGATTTCAGGCTTTTTCCGCAGTCGAATTAACCGTGCCGAAATTTGTCCGCACGTAGGGTCCGCCATGGTCACGGTGCTGAGAACGCCGGCGAGACCACAGTTAGTTCGACCAGCCACGTGTCACATGGAGTTATCTATGAAGAATCTGATTGCGCGTTTTGTGAAGAACGAGTCCGGCGCCACCGCCATTGAATACGGCCTGATCGCCGCCGGCATCTCGCTTGCCATTATCGCCGCCGTTAACGGCCTCGGAAGCACCTTGAACACCAAGTTCAATTCGATCAACACCTCGCTGAAGTAAGCGTCGGTTGATTTTCGGCATCAAGGCCCCGGTTGATCCGGGGCCTTTTTTCATCCGGCAAGTTCTAGCGTAGTAACACCATGCGTATTGTTCCGATTGCGCCGGTTCCGGCAAGACCGCTGCCAGCTCCGGACGGCGACGGGCCGACTTCGCCAACGGCGATCATATGCGCCGCCTTGATGCTTGCGCTGGTGTTTCTTGCGCTGCAAATCGCGAGCGTTCTGCGGACATCTTCATTTCCCGATTGTTCATCAATCGGCGATAGCGTCAAAGACAGCTGTCCACTCTGATCCAAGCGAGCGGCCCCTCTCATGATTCTTGATGTAGCGCGCCTCTTGTTTTTCCCGGCCCTGATGGCGTTCGCAGCGGCGAGCGACCTTTTCACCATGACGATTTCCAATCGGGTATCGCTGACGCTCGCGGCAGGCTTTCTCGCTTTGGCGTTCGCTAGCGGCATGGCCCCCTCGGATATTCTGATGCACCTGGCGGCAGGCAGCGTCGTTCTAGTCGGGGCTTTTGCCTGCTTTGCATTTGGATGGATCGGCGGCGGAGACGCGAAGGTGGCGGCAGGCGCCGCGCTCTGGTTCGGCTTTGCCCATCTGCTCAACTATCTGCTCTACGCCTCGCTGTTCGGCGGCGTGCTGACTCTGCTATTGCTCCAGTTCCGGCAATGGCCGTTGCCTTACGCGCTGGCAGGTCAGTCCTGGCTGCTCAAACTGCACGCCAAGGAGAGCGGAATTCCCTACGGCATCGCCCTCGCCATCGGTGCTCTGATGATTTACCCGGAAACAGAGTGGATCAAGGCCGTCGATCTGACGCACCTGATGATCGGTTGATCGCCACTCTGATCGCCACAGAGGTAAACTCTCGTTAAGGCGATTTAGATACGCCTCATTAACCATGCTTTGACGAATAACTGGTCAACTCCCGTTACGGCGGCGGAAGCGCCGCAACGTAATGTGGAAAGTGAAGCGTATGAATAGGGCACGCATTGTCGTCCTGACCATCGCTCTTGGTGCTGGCAGTGTCGCTGCCTATCTCGCAAGTGGATCGGATAACCGACCCCCACCGACCGAGCCGGTCGCGCAGCTACCGACTGTCGATGTTCTCGTGGCCAAATCCGATATTGGCCTCGGCCAGACGGTCACGCCCAACGACATGTTGTGGCAGACCTGGCCGGCGGCTACCGCCGGCAATTCATTCATTCGCCGCAGCGAACGCCCGGATGCCACCAAGGAGATTACAGGCTCGATCGCACGCTCGCCCTTTATCGCGGGCGAGCCGATTCGCGAACCTAAACTGATCAAAGCCAATGGATCGGGCTTCATGGCTGCGATCCTTCCGCAGGGAATGCGCGCGATATCGACCGAGATTTCGGCAGAGACTGGTGCCGGCGGCTTCATCCTGCCCAACGACCGGGTGGATATCATCCTGACCAGGCGCGAAAAGAACCCGGATCCGAAAGCTACCGGGGATCTCGTGATTCCCAAGATCATCCTTTCGAATATTCGTGTTCTCGCGATCGATCAGGCCCCGAAGGAAAAAGACGGCCAGAACTCCGTCGTCGGCAAGACCGTCACGCTCGAACTCAAGCCTGAGCAAGTGACGCTTATGGCCGCCGCGCGCCAGGCCGGCACGCTGTCACTGGCGTTGCGCAGCATCGCCGATATCAACCAGACGGAAATCGCCGACGAACGCCCCCGGCAGCGCGGCGTCAATGTCGTTCGCTACGGAGTACCCAGCTCCACGGCGACGCAAGAATGACCAGAGGACCGTACGATATGCAGTGCAGGGAAAATCAGCTTCCGATGCGGGCCCTCTGGGTTCGCGCCCTGTCGTTTTCGGCCGCGACCGCGATGGTGCTCAATCCTGCCCTAGTGCCGGCGGTGGCTGCCGACTACCATCCAGTCCCGCAGGTTTCCGCCGACGGGCAGATCAACGCGCGGTTCCTCTCGCTCGGTATCGGCAAGTCGATCGTGATCGACCTGCCTCGCGATATCAAGGACGTGTTGGTCGCCGATCCGAAGATTGCCAACGCGGTCGTGCGATCGGCGCAACGCGCCTACATCATCGGCGCGGCAATCGGGCAAACCAATATCGTATTCTTCGATTCGGCGGGCCAGCAGATCGCGGCCTACGACATCGCCGTCAAACGCGATCTCAATGGCGCTCGCGCCGCGCTCAAGCAAATTCTGCCGAACTCCGACATTCAGATTGATGGCCTTGGCGACAGCGTGATTCTTACCGGCACCGCAGCGACTCCGCTCGAAGCGCAGCAAGCCGCGGATATCGCCGCGCGGCTGGCGGGTGCCCCTGATAAAGTCGTCAATTCCATCGCGGTCCGCGGCCGCGACCAGGTGATGCTGAAGGTGACGGTGGCTGAAGTTCAGCGCACGATCATCAAGCAGCTCGGTATCGACCTGAGCGGCCAGTTCAATTACGGCACCGCGGTCGTAAATTTCAACAACTCCAATCCGTTCACCGCCACGGGCCAGCCGCTGGTCGGCAGCAATGCCATCACTACCTCGTTCGGTTCCACCCCGTCGGTCACCGCTACCTTGCGGGCGATGGAGAGCGCCGGCGTGACGCGAACGCTGGCTGAGCCGAACCTGACGGCCATTTCAGGCGAGTCGGCGACCTTCATCGCCGGTGGCGAATTTCCGATTCCGACCGGTGTGACCTGTCAAACCTCGACGAACGGCACAGTCGGCCAGTGTGCGCCATCAATCGCCTTCAAGAAATTCGGCATCTCGCTCAACTTTACGCCAGTGGTCCTCACCGAAGGCCGCATCAGCCTCCGGGTCATGACGGAAGTGTCGGAAGTCTCCAACGACAACTCCATTACGGTAACAGGAATCAGCGTTCCTTCGGTCAAGACCCGCCGCGCGGAAACGACCCTCGAAATTCCCTCGGGCGGTTCGATGGCAATGGCCGGGTTGATTCAGGACCAGACCAAGGCGGCGATCAACGGCCTTCCTGGACTTTCGCAACTGCCCGTCCTCGGAACCTTGTTTCGCAGCCGCGACTACCAGGACAACAAGACCGAGCTGATGGTGATCGTGACGCCTTATGTCGTTCGCGCGGTCGCGCAGAAGGACTTGTCGCGTCCAGACGACGGCTTCGCCTCGGCGTCCGATCCGCAATCCGATCTGCTCGGCAGCATCAACCGCATCTACGGCGTTCCCGGCCGCACCGATCCGGCGGCCCGGAGCTATCGTGGCACCTATGGCTTTATCACGGACTAAGACGGGGCAAGGACGAAGACGATGACAGCCAGGACACCCGTCGAATACCGGCGCGCCCTCCGCATCGCGGGGGCGCTTCTAGGTCTCGCCACCGCGCTTGGGGCCTGCACGCATACCGACGAGGTCGCGAGCACGTCGAGCATTCCCGATGACTATCGCCTGAGGCACCCGATCGCGATCCAGGAATCCAATCGCTCCGTCGTGATCTTCGTTGGCCAGGCGCGCGGCGGCCTGTCGGCGGAGCAACGCGCCGATGTGATGGGGCTCGCACAGATCTGGCTGCAGGAGGGCACCGGCGCGATCGTGGCTGACGTTCCGGTTGGTACTCCCAACGCACGCGCAACCGCCGACGCCTTCCGGGAAGCCCAGGCCCTGCTGACTGCGGCCGGCGTACCGTCGCGCGGCGTCACCCTGCGCCATTATCATCCGGATGATCCGCGCCAGCTCGCGACGCTGCGGCTGAGCTATCCGAAAATCTCGGCGGTGGCCGGCCCGTGCGGATTGTGGCCCGATGACCTCGGTCCTTCGATCAAGGACAAGGGCTACCTCGAGAACAAGCCGTATTACAACTTCGGCTGCTCCTATCAGCGCAACATCGCGGCGATGGTCGATAACCCAGCAGACCTCGTGCAGCCGCGTGCCGAAACTCCGGCCTACACCATGCGGCGCTCGGAAGGCTTCGAGAAATATCGCAAGGGCACGACCACCACGACCAACTATCCCGAGGCCGACAAGGCCAAACTCAGCGATTCAGGAAAATGATCAGTTACGCGCGTCAGAACTCGGAAGAACAGCCGGACGGGGCCTCGCCGGCCGCGGAAGACCACATCGCGCCCGCTCCACGGGTGTCGGTGCAGGCCTTTTGCGAGACGGTCGAGACGGCCGCGGCCGTGCAGTCGGCGGGCGAAGATCGTCGGCTTGCCAAGGCGCATCTGAAGATTCAGATGGGCGGCATGGCTGCCGCGGTCGAGGCCTATCGGACCGCACCTACGCCAAATGTGATCATTCTGGAGACCGAGGGCCGCAACGATATCCTGGCCGGCCTCGACCAGCTTGCGACGGTATGCGACTCCGGCACGCGGGTGATAGTGATCGGCCGTATCAACGACGTCACGCTGTATCGCGAACTGGTGCGCAGGGGCGTCAGCGACTACGTGATCGCCCCGATCAATACGCTGGACGTGGTGCGCTCGATCTGCGGGCTGTTTTCTTCTCCAGAAGCAAAGGCCGTGGGCCGCATCATCGCCATCGTCGGCGCCAAGGGCGGTGTCGGCGCATCGACTGTTGCACATAACGTCGCCTGGGCGATCGCCCGCGACCTGACGCTGGATTCGGTAGTGGCCGACCTCGACCTCGCTTTCGGCACCGCCGGCCTCGACTACAATCAGGACCCGCCGCAGGGCATCGCGGACGCGGTGTTCTCGCCCGACCGGGTCGACACCGCCTTTATCGATCGCCTGCTGTCGAAATGCACCGATCACCTCAGCCTGCTGGCTGCACCGGCGACGCTCGATCGCGTCTACGATTTCGGCGCAGACGCCTTCGATGCGATCTTCGACACGCTTCGCACGACGATGCCGTGCATCGTGCTCGACGTCCCGCATCAATGGTCCGGCTGGACCAAGCGGGCACTGGTCGCCGCCGACGATATCCTGATCGTGGCTGCCCCCGACCTTGCCAACCTGCGCAACACCAAGAATATCTTCGATCTGTTGAAATCGTCCCGGCCCAATGACCGGATGCCGCTCTACTGCCTCAACCAGGTCGGCGTTCCCAAGCGGCCGGAAATCAACGCAAGCGAATTCGCCAAAGCGATCGAGTGCGAGCCGATCGTGTCGATACCGTTCGATCCGCAGATGTTCGGCGCCGCGGCGAATAACGGGCAGATGATCGCGGAGATTTCCGAAAATCACCGCAGCACCGAAATGTTCCGGCAAATCGCGCAGCGGCTCACCGGCCGCGGCGAGACCAAAAAGCCGCGAGGTTCGTTCCTTTCACCACTGATCGATAAACTGCGGTC
>DATHPL010000473.1:0-5720 GCA_035483915.1 Bradyrhizobium sp. | reverse complement strand
CAACATCGTCGGTTGCGCGATCTTCGCCGCCTTCACGGTGATGGGCCACAAGACCGGCGTCAATCAGATGGTTCTCAGCCGCTCTGCGTTCGGCCGCCGCGGCGCCTATCTGCCGAGCCTTCTGATGTTCCTGATGACGCTTTGCTGGATCGGCGTGAACACCTATTTCCCGGTCAAGATTTCGATGGCTATTCTCAGCCAGTTCGGAATACCAGAAACGCTCGTGGCGACCTTCATTGTCATGACCGTGGTCATGGTGATCCAGGTTGTGATCGGCATCTACGGCTTCTATGCCATTCGCACCTTCGAAAAATACACCGTGCCGGTCACCGTCGTCATCATGGCGCTGATGAGCGTGTTGGCCTGGAGCCAGCCCGGCGTCGTCAACTGGAACTTGACCAGCTCGCTTCCGCCCGGGCCGCATTTTGCGATGCTCTCGCTCCTGACCACGGCGATCGGCGTCGGCTGGGGAATTTCCTGGGTGACCTGGGCATCGGACTATTCACGCTTCGTGCCGCGCAGCGTCTCGTCGTCCTCCGTGTTCTGGTACAGCTATGTTGGCATGTTCGTACCGTCGGTCTGGCTCGCCGTTCTCGGCGCGACGATCGCCAGTGTCACCGTCGATACCGACCCGGCCAAGATGGTGAGCGCGGTATTCGGGGGCGTCGCAAGCCTCCTGGTACTGCTGATGGTTCTGCACGGCCCGATCGCGACGAATATCCTCAACGTCTATTCGGCCGCGCTCGCCGCGCTCAGCATGGGCATCCGTCTGTCCCGCACCGCGCTGGCGCTGATCGTCGGTATCATCGGCTATCTCGTGACCATCTACTTCGTCTTTGCGCCTTCCTTTGCGAAAGCCTTCGACAACTGGATGATCAGCCTCCTGCTCTGGATGAGTCCCTGGGCCGGCGTGATCCTGGCGGACTTCTTCATCAAGAGGAAAAGCAAGATCGACGTCGCCGAACTCTACGCTTCGCCTGAAACAAGCGCTTACGGAGACATCAATTGGGGCGCCATCATCGCGTTCCTGGTGGGCCTTGCGGCCGGCTGGTCGCTGGAGGACGGACTCGTGCCCGCCCTGCAGGGACCGCTCTCCGGTATAATGAACGGCGCAGACCTTAGCTGGCTGGCCGGGATTGTCGTTGCCGGTGGCCTCTATCTTGCCATCGGCGGCCGGACCGTCTCTGCACCGGTCGTGGCCGCGACCATCGGAAAATGACCGCCGGAGATTCCCGCAACAGCCAGAGTTAGCGGGAATTTTCCGGTCTCAAGAGGGGTTTAAAACCAAGGCGGGCCTGTCGAACAATGACAGGCCTGCCGTCGTCATGCTTGCGTGATATGCTTGGACGCAAGCGGGCCATTCGACAGGAAACCTAATGACTTCGATAGTGATGAAGACTTCGATCGCCGGCGCTGCTGCGATGTCCCTGGCAGTGATTGCAGCCGGGCCGTCGTGGGCTGAGGCTGCCAGTTGTCCCTCGCCGATCCCGCTCGGCCTGACGACCGCGTTGACCGGCAATACCGCCTTGCTCGGCACCCAGGCACGCAGCGGCGTCGAATTCGCCGTTGACGAAATCAACGCCGCCGGCGGCATCGACGGCAAGAAGCTGGCGCTGACGACGGAAGATACCGGCGCATCGAGCACGGATTCGCTGAACGCGATGAACCGCATTCTCGAAGGCAAACCGCTTGTCATTTTCGGATCGATGATCA
The DNA here is from genome assembly GCA_035483915.1 of Bradyrhizobium sp. Classification (GTDB taxonomy): domain Bacteria; phylum Pseudomonadota; class Alphaproteobacteria; order Rhizobiales; family Xanthobacteraceae; genus Bradyrhizobium. The sequence continues at coordinate 4,007 of DATHPL010000473.1, read as the reverse complement.
GCCCGCATGTGTTCGCCCAGACGGAAGTCGTGACCAAATCCGAAACGCCGTTTTTGGTCGGCGCGACCAACGCGAAGGTGACTGCGCAGGGCAGCAAATGGCTATTCCGCACCCATGTCCATGACGGCCAGCTCGCCGATCTCATTCCGGAATATCTGGTGAAATCGCTCGGCAAGAGCAAACCCGGCATCATCGCAGTAGCGGACGATTACGGCCTCGGCGCTTCCAGGGGAATTCAGGCCTCGCTCGCCAAGCTCAACGTGGCGCCGGTTGCGGTGACCTCCTACGCGCCCTCCGACAAGGACATGAGCGCGCAGCTTCTCGAGATCAAGGACAAGGGCGCCGACAGCGTGATCCTGTTCGGCCGTCCCGCCGACGTCACGCTGGTGATGAAGCAAATGGCCGATCTCGGCATCAAACTGACCACGATCGGAAATTCCAGCCTGGTGGCGCAAACCGCCCTCAACAATCTTAACGCTGCGGAAGCCGACGGTGCTTACGCGATCGGCGGCATGATTCCGCAAACATCGAGCGATGCCAAAATCCTCGACTGGGCCAAGCGCGTGCAGGACAAATACAAGGTGCCGGCCGACAACTTCACCGTCTCCTATTACGACACTGTCTACATGCTCAAATCGATCATCGAGAAGGTGGGCTGCGACAAGGCGGCGATTCGCGATGCATTCGCCGCCACCAAGGACTGGAAAGGCATGCTGATTTCCTACCAGGCCGATGCGCCGGGCGATCTCGCGCATACGCTCGGAATCTACCGCAACAAGGGAAAGACGCCCGAATTGGTCGGCCCGATCAAGGAAAGCGGATTCTAATCTCCTCATGGGCCAACTTGTCGTCAACGGCCTTGCGCTCGGCAGCATCTATGCTCTCGTCGCGCTTGGCCTGCTCTTGATCTTCAACACGGTGCAGATCGTCAATTTCGCGCAGGGCCAGCTTCTGATGCTCGGCGCGTTTATCGGCATCAGCTGCGCCGTGACCCATGAACTGCCGGTGGCAGCCGCATGGGCTATCACGATGGTAGCGATGGCGCTGGTCGGCGTCGTGTTCATGGTGCTGGTGTATTTTCCGCTACGCGGCCGCCCTGCCTTCCTCGTCATCCTGACGACGATTTCGATGGGCATCGTTCTGGAAAATCTCGCGCTGATCATCTGGGGACCGCTGCCGGTATCGCTGCCCTCCCCGGTTCAAGGTCCGCCTCTGCGCTTTGCCGGCGTCGTGATTTCGATGCACCAGCTTTTCATCTTCGCGACGCTCGCGGTCATCCTGCTTCTACAATTTATCTTCCTGACCAAAACCCGGTTCGGAATCCTGATGCAGGCGACCGCGCAGGACCTGCACACCGCGCGGCTCGTCGGCATCCCCGTGAACCGCACCATTGCGGTGGCGTTTGCGCTTGGCACCATGCTGTCCGGCATCGCCGGGTTGTTGGTGGCGCCGATTTTTCTCGCCGAGCCGACCATGGGCGGAAGCCTTGGTCTGAAGGGCTTTGTCGTCAGCGTCATCGGCGGCTTCGGCAACCTGCCGGGCGCCGTGATCGGCGGGTTGTTCCTCGGTCTCATCGAAACATTCGGCGCCCGCTATATCTCATCGAACTTCCGCGACGCCTACGCCTTCATCGTCATGATCACCGTTCTCATTGCGTGGCCTCGCGGCCTGTTCGGTGAGAAGAGCAGCGAGAAGGTCTGACGATGAGGGCCGATCTCAAGCGCTGGCCCGTTGTGGCTGCGAGCATCGTGGCTGCCCTGGCCATTCCGCTGATCACGCAGGATGGCTACATCATTCAGCTCCTCAACATCGCCATTCTCAACACGATCGTGGTGCTTGGTCTGAACTTCGTGACCGGCTGGACCGGCCAGATCAACTTCGGACAGGCGGCTTTTTATGGGCTGGGCGCCTATACCACCGCGATTGCGACCAAGTCCGGTCTGCCGTGGATCACGACGCCCTTTCTGTCTGCGATCGTCGTCATAGTAGCGAGCCTCGCGCTGGGGCTGCCGACGATGCGGCTGCGGACCTATTACCTTGCGATGACGACGATCGGCTTTGGCGAAATCATCCGGTTGATCATCGTCCATTGGGAGCCGGTCACGGGCGGCACGTCGGGCTTAAGAGCCATTCCCGGCATCAGTATTTTCGGCATCGGGCCGGAGGGACAAGTTCAGCATTACTATCTTCTTGTCGCATCGCTGGCGCTGGCCATGATGGTCGCGGCTCGAATTCGTCAGTCAATTCTCGGCCGGGCGATGATTGCCACCCGCGACAGCGAAATCGCCGCCGAGCAGAGCGGCGTCGACACCACGCGCACCAAGCTGATCGCGTTCATGATCGGCGCAGTCTATGCGGGGCTCGCCGGCTGCCTCTACGCGTCTTCCATCCGCTTCATCAGCCCTGACAGTTTTTCCGGCACACAAGCGATCCTCCTGATGACCATGCTCATTGTCGGCGGCATGGGCTCGATCATCGGCTGCGTGTTCGGCGCGGTCGCGCTGACGATCCTGCCGGAGGCGCTGCGGTTTCTCGGCCAGTGGTATCTTGTCCTTTATGGACTTGGCGTGATCGCCGTCATCGTCCTTGCGCCGGGAGGACTGGCCTCGCTGGCATCGCAATTCCCGTTGCGCCGGGCAGGTGTGCGTTGACGACGGCGCCCATCATCATGGCCCGCGGTGTGACGCGGCGTTTCGGCGGACTGGTCGCGCTCGACGGCATCGATCTCGATGTCCCCTCAGGCATCGTGCAAGCAATCATCGGCCCGAACGGCTCCGGCAAGACGACGCTGCTCAATGCGCTCAGCGGCGCTTCGCATGCAGACGCCGGCTCCATTCGAATCGGAGGGCAGGAAATTTTCCGCCTCAAGCCGCATCGTATCGCGCGGCTCGGCCTCGCGCGGACGTTTCAGAACATCAGGATTTTCGACAATCTGAGCGTTCTCGAAAACGTCAAGGTGGCGGCCGCCTGCAACAAGCCAACCTCCTTTTTCGACATCATCGCCTCCAACGCGCGGCACAAACAAAGCGAAGCCGAGATCGACACGGTCGCACGGGAAGCGCTTGAGACGGTTGGCCTCACCTACCGCGCCGACGACCGCGCCACGCAACTGCCTTACGCGCAGCGGCGCCTTCTGGAAATCGCGCGGGCGCTGGCATCGAAGCCGAACGTGCTTCTGCTCGACGAACCCGCGGCCGGCATGAACATGACCGAAAGCATGACGCTGCTCGATACCATCGCCAGGCTCAAGAACCGCGGCATCACGATATTGCTCGTCGAGCACAATGTGCGGCTGGTGATGGGGATCAGCGACCGCGTGACGGTGCTCGACTTCGGCAAGAAGATTGCCGAGGGCGCGCCCTCGGACGTTCAGCGCGATCCGCTGGTGATCGAGGCCTATCTCGGCAGGCGGCACCGCCATGCTTAAGGTCGACAATATGCACGTATCCTATGGCCACATCGAGGTGCTCAAGGGCATTTCGTTCAGTGTCGAGATGGGCGAGATCGTCGCGTTGATTGGCGGCAACGGCGCAGGCAAGACCACGACGCTGAGCACCATCTCCGGACTGGTTCGCCCCTCCGCAGGCACGATCTCCTGGAAGGGCGAACAAATTCAGAAGGCCGCGGTGGAAGACATCGTCGGCTCGGGACTGGCCCACTGCCCGGAGGGCCGCCGCATTTTCCCGGGTCTCACCGTGCTGGAAAACCTGATCACGGGCACCGCGTCGCGCGCCCGAAACAAGGCCGAGGTCGAGGAAGACCTCGCACTGGTCTTCGATCTGTTTCCGCGCCTGAGGGAACGGCTCAAGCAAGGCGGCTGGTCGCTATCCGGCGGCGAGCAGCAGATGCTCGCGATCGGCCGGGCCCTGATGGGCCGCCCCAGCCTTTTGATGCTGGACGAGCCCTCGCTGGGCTTGGCACCGATCGTGATCGAGCAGGTATTCGACCGCATCGTCGAACTCAACAAACGCACCGGCCTTGCCGTGCTGCTGGTGGAGCAGAATTCA
>DATHPL010000472.1:0-3547 GCA_035483915.1 Bradyrhizobium sp. | reverse complement strand
AGCTACTTCTTCCGTCTCTCCGCCTATCAGGACAGGCTGCTCGCGCTCTATGAGACGCATCCGGAATTCATCGGCCCCGACTCGCGCAAAAACGAGGTGGTAAGTTTCGTCAAAGGCGGATTGCGGGATCTATCGATCTCCCGCACCACTTTCGACTGGGGCGTCAAAGTGCCCGGCGAGCCCGAACACGTGATGTATGTCTGGGTCGATGCGCTCACCAATTACATCACAGGCGTCGGCTTTCCCGATGAAGGAGACAAAGACTGGCATTATTGGCCAGCGGACGTGCACATCATCGGCAAGGACATCATCCGCTTTCATGCAGTGTACTGGCCGGCCTTCCTGATGTCGGCGGGAATTCCCGTACAGAAGCGGGTCTATGCCCACGGCTTCTTGTTCAATCGCGGTGAGAAAATGTCGAAGTCGGTCGGCAATGTCGTCGACCCCTTCAATCTCGCCAACCAGTATGGCGTCGATCAGACGCGCTATTTCTTCCTGCGCGAGGTGCCGTTCGGCCAGGACGGCAGCTACAACCATGAAGCCATCGTCGCGCGCATCAACGCCGATCTTGCCAACGATCTTGGCAACCTGGCGCAGCGCTCGCTGTCGATGATCGCAAAACAATTTCAGGGCGTGCTGCCGGAACCTGGCGAGTTTACCAACAACGACAAGGACATCCTGGCGGAAGCCGATGCCATAATTGGGCTGGCGCGAACCGCGATGGCGACCCAGCAGATTCATCAGGCGCTCAATGCAGTCTGGGCGGTCGTCGCCGAGGCCAATCGCTATTTTGCAGGCGAGGCGCCCTGGGCGCTGGCCAAGACCGATCCCGCGCGTCAGGGCACGGTGTTGTACGTGACCGCAGAAGTCGTGCGCCAGATCGCCATTCTCGCGCAACCGGCGATGCCGCAAGCGTCAGGAAAGCTGCTCGATATTCTCGGCATCCCCGACGACGTGGATTCTCGCAACTTCGCCGCGCTGTCTCAGCGGATCAAGCCGGGCGTGGTGCTTCCAGCGCCGGCCCCGGTGTTTCCGCGCTATATCGAACCGACGGCGACGTAGGCGGCGGAAAGCGATGCTTGTCGACAGCCATTGCCATCTCGACTTCCCGGACTTCGCCGACGATCTTGACGGCATTGTCGCACGCGCCGAGACGGCCGGCATCGGGCGTATCGTCACGATCTCGACGCGGGTGAGGCGCCTCGACGCGCTGCTCTCGATCGCGGACAGATATCCGAAAGTCTATTGCTCGGTCGGCACCCACCCGCACCAGGCGGACGAGGAAGACGGCATTCCCGCCGAAGAACTAATTGGGCTGACCCAACACCCGAAGGTCGTGGCGCTCGGCGAAGCCGGTCTCGACTACTTCTACCAGCACGGCTCCCGCGAGGCACAAGAGCGCGGCTTCCGCGCCCACATCGCGGCCGCGCGCGCTACCGGTCTTCCGCTGGTCATTCATACCCGCGAAGCGGACGAGGATTGCGAACGCATCCTGATGGACGAAACGGCCAAGGGACCGTTTCGCGCGGTGCTGCATTGCTACACCGGCGGGCGAAAGCTCGCGATGAAGGCGATTGAATTGGGGCTGTCGATCTCGTTTACGGGCATCCTGACGTTCAAGAAATCGGACGAACTGCGCGCGCTTGCCGCGGAACTGCCCGCCGACCGCATCATGGTCGAGACCGACGCGCCATATCTGGCACCGGGCAAATTTCGCGGCAAGCGCAACGAGCCTGCCTACGTTGTGGAAGTGGCAAAAGTACTGGCGGAAACCCGTGGCGTTTCGCTGGAGGAGATTTCACGGCAGACGACGGAAAACTTCTTCCGTTTGTTCTCCAAAGTACCCGCGCCGCAAGCCGCATGACGGTTACGCTCACCATTCTCGGCTGCGGATCGTCGGCCGGCGTGCCGAGGCCGGCCTTGGGCTGGGGCGCGTGCGACCCGGCCAATCCGAAGAACCGACGCCGCCGCTGCTCGCTGTTGGTCGAGCAAACCGGCGCGGGCGGGACGACCCGCATCGTCATCGACACTTCGCCTGATTTGCGCGAGCAGTTGATCGACGCCGAGGTCGACCATATCGATGCGGTATTCCTGACCCATGAGCACGCCGACCAGACCCACGGGATCGACGATCTGCGCTCGGTGGTGCTGCATCAACGCCGGCGTATTCCGATCTACTTCAATATGTCGACCGCCAAGGACATCATGGCGCGGTTCTCCTACTGCTTCATCACGCCCGAAGGCAGCGAGTATCCGCCGATCCTGATGCGTCATGCCATTGAAGGAGGCGAGCGCCGCACGATCGAGGGGAAGGGCGGTGCCGTGACGCTCTCGGCTTTCGACCTCACGCACGGCAACATTCCCGCGCTGGGCTATCGGATCGGCGACGCCGCCTATACGCCCGATGTCAGCGATATTTCGGAGGCCAGCTGGCCGCACCTCGAAAATCTCGATCTCTGGATCATCGATGGTTTGCGTTATGCGCACCATCCCAGCCATTTCAGCGTCAGCGATGCACTGTCCTGGATCGGGCGCTTCAAGCCCAAGCGCGCCGTCATCACCAACATGCATTCCGATCTGGATTACGAAGTGCTGCGGCAAAGCCTGCCCGATGGCGTGGTGCCCGCCTATGACAGCATGCGGCTGGATGTTCGCTCGTGACATGACTGCATCTTTTCGTCATGGCCGGGCTTGACCCGGCCATCCACGTCTTGACTGCCAAGGAGTTAAGACGTGGATGCCCGGCACAAGGCCGGGCATGACGGAGCGGCGCGGTCGCTGCCAATCCTCAAATCTTGTGCAGCTCGAGCGCAGAAGCGTGAAACAGCTCCTCGGGGCTAAGCAGGCGGGACGATAGTCCCTCGGCATGATGGCGTTCCAGGAAGCGCCGCAACACTTCACGGTTCGACTCAAGCCCGTACGACCAGAAATCCTCGCCCATCAGGCGGCGCGCCGCTCCCAACTGCTCTTCGACGAACGGCAACGTCACCTTGGTCGCGGACGTATCCGAGAGTTTGGCCAAGGCTACCGCCTTGGAGCGCTCGAACGCCTTGTAGATTGCCACCGGCAGCCAGGAATGCTTTTCAACCAGCGTGCGGCGAATGCCGAGCGTATGCATGATCGGGAACAGGCGGGTCCGCCGGTACCATTCGGTTGCGGTCGCCTGTGGATCGGCAAAGAGATAACCGACATGGGGATGGCCGCGATCAAAACACGATGGCGCCCGCGGCCCGATCACGGCATCGATTTCGCCGCTCGCCAACAAATCGGAAATGGTGGCGTCGGCCCTTGCGTTCTCTACCTTAACATCATCAGGCAGGTTGAGACTGATCTTCTCGATCCTGCCGGGATGCTCATAGCCGCCCCGCACCCAGGTGATGTCGGAGGGACGAATTCCGTAATCTTCTTCGAGAAAGAGGCGGACCCAGATGTTGGCCGTGAGCTGATATTCAGGCACGCCGATCCGGCGACCTTTCAGGTCGGCCGGCGATTTGATCCGGTCGGTGCGGACATAGACCGAGGTGTGGCGGAAGGCGCGCGACGGGAA
>DATHPL010000471.1:0-11274 GCA_035483915.1 Bradyrhizobium sp. | reverse complement strand
CCAGGATGCGCAGCAGCCGCCGACCCAGCCGACTCCGCAACCGCATCCGCGGCCACAGCCACGGCAACCGCGGCAGCCACGGCAACCGCCACAACCACGACAGCCGCAGCCACGGGCGAGCTGAATGTTGCCATCCTTCGCAGCAGCCGTGCTCTCCTTGTCGAACACGTAGAACGTGGCGAGGCTGACGTCAGCGATTTCTTCCTCGCCGAGCGTGACCTGATGATTGGGTGTATAGTTGGTCGTTTGAGTTGCGTCGTTAGCCGGCACAGCTGCCGCCGACGCGCCGCCTACCATCGAAAAGGTCAAGCCGGCTGCGCCCAAGGCCGGTAGAGCGGCCTTCATGCGCTTCGAAGATTGCTTCTGTCGTGCCATTATTCGATCCTCCATTTTCTCGCGAGCGGTTCGAGTAGCATAACTCTACTGCAAGGGCAGACCCCCCGCAAGCAGAGCGGATCTCACGAAGTCCCGAGAGCCTCTTTAATGGCCAAGATTTCACATTTATGAACGGCGCTTGAATCGCCTTTTATTCATGCTCTATTCATCATTCGCGGTATTGGAAAAATCCAGATCGCGCGCCGGAATCCTTTAGCCGCGTGCGGAGCAGCATCGGCGGAAATTCCAAACATCGCAATCGCCCTGTGTCTACCCTGTGTCTACTATGAGACCTAGGCCTCGCCTATTCTTGCGTCGGAGCTGGCCGGCCGTTACGGCTGGGGCGGCGCTTTTGGATTTTGCAGGCGCGAACGGAGAAGCAGACTTGGCGCACGATTACGGATATTTCGCCTGGTACGAACTGATAACCACTGATGTGGCTGCTGCTGCGACCTTCTATCGCGACGTGATCGGTTGGGAGACGCAGGAAGCATCGACGCCGCAGTTCCCCTATGTACTGTTCATGGCGGGTCAGGATCAGGCGGCCGGTCTGATGGCGCTGCCGGAAGAGGGCCGCAAAATGGGCGCGATGCCAAGGTGGATGGGGTATGTCGGCGTCAGGGATACGCACGCCGCGGCCGATCAGATCAAACACCTTGGCGGAGCGGTTTATGTGCCGCCCACCGATACCAACATTGGCCGGATTTCCGTCGTGGCCGATGCCCATACCTCGACGTTTGGGTTGATCGACAGCCTACAAGTGGCACCACAGCTTCCAACTGATTCCAGCAAACCCGGCCGTATCGGATGGCATGAGCTTTTTGCTGCCGATCTCGATGCGGAGGTTGCGTTCTACTGCAAACTGTTCGGTTGGCAGAAAGCGGACAACGGGAATCACATGGCCGATGCCTACGTGTCGCTGTCCGCTGGCGGGCAGGTGATTGGCGGCGCGTTCAAAAAACCTCCCAAGGGATCGCCGCCGTTCTGGCTCTTCTATTTCAATGTCGATGATCTGGATGCCGCGGCAGAGCGCGTGCGAGCGGGAGGCGGCCAGACTTCGTATAACGATGAAGAATTGCCCGGTGGTCTTTCGGTCGCCCACTGCGTCGATCCGCAGGGTGCGTCGTTTGCCCTTCAGGGAAAGAAGGGGCACGCCCCCAAAATGGGGTGGAGCACGGAATGGGAGGGCTTCTCCTCGCGCGGCCAATTGGTCGCGCCAAAGCCACAGCGGAAATCCGAAAACTAGTGGTCCGGTTCTAACGAAGCCATCAGGCCGGCTTCGGCGCCGGCGCCTTGGCCGGCTTATCCTGTCGCTTCGACCATGAGATGTAGTAGGCGACGACGGTCATGATCGCTATTCCGGTGATGCTGACAAAGAGCTGCGCGAACAGCGAGCCGGAACTCATCATCAGCTCGAAGTGTCCGACAAAGGACAGGAAGACGCCGACGCAGAATACGGCCAGTGACTGCTGGCCGCAGACAATCAGGGGATCAAACCCTTTCCATTCCAGCCCAGGCCAATCCTTCGGCAGGAAGCGAATGACGAGAATGACGATCATCACAAAATGGATGAAGCGATAGGGTGCCAGGTTGGTCTTGTCGTTCGGGTTGAACGTCGCAAAGAGCCAGTTCGGGAACATAGCGCCGAAATCCGGAAACCGGCCCGCCATGGTCATTACCAGCGCAAATAGCAGATACGCGATACAGACCCAGAGCGTGATCGGGGACTCGATCAGCCAGCGGTTGCTTCTGGCGCCGCCAAGCGCGCACCATGAACCGAACACAAACAGCACCTGCCAGCAGTAGGGATTGAAATACCAGGTTCCGGCAGGATAGGCCTGAAAATTCCAGCCGAAATGCCGGGCGGTCAACCACAGAACGATCGAGGCAAGCATCGTCAGATTGGGTTGCCGCAACATGATCCAGAGAACCGGCGGAAAAAATCCCATCAGGACGATGTACAGCGGAAGCACGTCCAAGTTGACGGGCTTGAATTTCAGCAGCAAGCCCTGGCGCAACGTCTCGGTCGCCTGATCGACTAATCCTGCGACGTTGAACTCGTTGATGATCTCAGAATCGCCGAAGCGCAACGCCAGATAGCTGATCGAGGCGATGTAGATGACAAACAGAATGATGTGGGCGACGTAGAGCTGCCAGACCCGTTTGGTCAAACGGGTGGCGCCGACGATAAAGCCGCGCTCGAGCATCATCCGCGCGTAGACGAACGAGGCCGTGTAGCCTGAAATGAATACGAAGAGGTCGGCTGCATCGCTGAAACCGTAGTTCCGGGTGGTGACCCAGTTCACGACATTGTCCGGAATATGATCCAGAAAAATCGCCCAGTTGGCGACACCGCGGAACAGATCGAGCCGGAGGTCGCGTCCTTTTTCAGGCAAAGTGGCGTTAATTTTCATGGGCGACGTTTTCGATGTGATGCGTCCGTGAAGGACAGGGCGGCGGCGGGCAACTGACCTTGTAGCCCGGCAAGATTGTCACCGGACTACATAATGAATATACCATTTCGGCAGATGTTACATCAAAGGCCGGAGAATCGATCGATCTAGCTTCGGGATGGGAATTTTGCGCAATCCCCGGCTATTTCGACCTGCTCCGTTCAACGCTCTCTCGATCCAATGCTCTCAAAGGGTCCGACCTCCATGACCGCCCGCATTTTTAAGCCTGTCAAAAACGCCATGCAATCCGGCAACGCCAAGACCAAGGATTGGCAGCTCGACTATGAGCCGGAGCAGCCGCGCTTCGTCGAGCCTCTGATGGGCTGGACCAGTTCCGGCGACATGAAGCAGCAGCTGACGCTTCGCTTTGAGACCAAGGAAGAGGCGGTCGCCTATTGTGAGCGTGAGGGCATCGCTTACCAGGTGTTCGAACCGAAGGAATCGGCGCATCGGCAAATCGCCTATGCCGATAATTTTGCATTTCGCCGCGGCGAGCCGTGGACCCATTAGGAATTGGACCCACTAAAAACTGGACCCATGAGAAACGCGAATCCGCCGGGATCGGATTCTCGGGCAGAGATCGAACGGACAGGAGTTCTGCGAGCGCATGGCCTGAACGAACCTATCAAGATGGGGCCTTAAAGTACTGATTTTACGATAAAATTTGACCGATATCTTTGTTAGGCCGTTTTGCCGGTTGCGTAAGCCGCCGGCACGATGACACGATGGCAAGCCCAGCTCGCGCAGATCGCGGCGCATTACCAAATTGCCGGAAGCCATGCCGCTCCAATCCAGCATCGACCCCGCCTCATCCGACTTTGCTCACAATGCCGAGGCAATGCGGACGCTGGTCGGCGACCTCCACGCGAAGCTCAATCAAGTCGCCGGCGGTGGCGGCGAGGCCTCGCGCCTCAGGCATACCTCCCGGGGCAAGATGCTGGCGCGCGAGCGCGTCGATCTCCTGATCGATGCCGGCACCGCCTTTCTCGAACTGTCGCCCCTGGCGGCTTACGACCTCTATGGCGGGGATGTGCATTCGGCGAGCATCGTCACGGGCGTGGGACGGATCTCCGGGCGCGAATGCGTGATCGTCGCCAACGACGCCACCATCAAGGGTGGCACCTACTACCCGATGACGGTGAAGAAGCATCTGCGGGCCCAGGATGTTGCCCGGCAAAACAATCTTCCTTGCGTTTATATGGTCGACTCCGGCGGTGCATTCCTGCCCCAGCAGGACGAGATCTTCCCGGACGAGCGGCATTTCGGCCGCATCTTCTACAACCAGGCGCAGATGTCGTCGCTCGGCATTCCGCAGATCGCGATCGTGATGGGTTCTTGCACGGCCGGGGGCGCTTATGTTCCGGCGATGTCGGATGAAAGCATCATCGTGCGCAATCAGGGCACGATTTTTCTCGGTGGACCGCCGCTGGTGAAAGCCGCAACCGGCGAGGTGGTAACGGCGGAGGAACTCGGCGGTGCCGACGTCCATTCACGGCAGTCGGGCGTGACCGACCACTACGCGCAAAACGATTCCCATGCGATCGGCATCGCGCGGCGGATCGTCGCCACGCTGAAGCCGCCGGTGCGGGCACATCTGAACATGCGCGAACCGCGCGAGCCGATGTTTGCACCTAAGGAAATCTACGGCGTGGTGTCCGCCGACGGGCGCAAACCCTTCGATGTTCGCGACATCATCGCGCGACTGGTGGACGGTTCGGAATTCGACGAATTCAAGAAACTCTACGGCCAGACGCTGGTCTGTGGCTTCGCGCATATCTGGGGTTATCCGGTCGGCATCATTGCCAACAACGGCATCCTGTTCAGCGAGAGTTCGCTGAAGGGCGCGCATTTCATCGAGCTGTGCTGCCAGCGCAATATCCCGCTCGTGTTCCTTCAGAACATCACCGGCTTCATGGTCGGCAAGAAATACGAAGCCGGCGGCATCGCACGCGACGGCGCCAAGCTCGTGACCGCGGTCGCGACCGCCAACGTGCCGAAATTCACCGTCGTGATCGGCGGCTCCTACGGCGCCGGCAATTACGGCATGTGCGGACGCGCCTACAGTCCGCGCTTTCTCTGGATGTGGCCGAATGCGCGGATTTCGGTGATGGGCGGCGAGCAGGCGTCGATGGTCTTGAGTCAGGTCCGACGTGACAATATCGAGGCCAAGGGCGAGACCTGGTCGGCCGAGGAAGAGGCGAAATTCCAGGCGCCGATCCGCGCCCAGTATGAGAAGCAGGGCAGTCCTTACTACGCGACGGCGCGGCTCTGGGACGATGGCGTGATCGATCCCGCCGACACGAGGCTCGTGCTCGGGCTCGGCCTTTCCGCCTCTACCAATGCGCCGATCGAGCCGACGAAATTCGGGCTGTTCAGGATGTGACGATGGACCGGTCAAAACTCTACCGGCGATTTGGTACGCTCCTGATCGCTAATCGCGGCGAGATCGCGGTGCGTGTAATCCGCACCGCCAAAGCGATGGGTTTGCGCACTGTCGCCGTTTATTCAGAAGCCGACCGTGGCGCCATGCATGTGGCTGTTGCCGACGAGGCTGTGCTGCTGGGTCCTGGGCGCGCGCGCGACAGCTATCTCAATGTCGAGCTGGTGATCGAGGCGGCGCGCAAAAGCGGCGCTGAAGCCATCCATCCCGGTTATGGATTTTTGTCGGAGAATGCGGAGTTCGCTAAAGGCTGCCTCGACGCGGGGCTAGTTTTTGTCGGTCCGACGGCCGAGATGATGCAGGCGATGGGCTCGAAATCGGGCTCCAAGCTGCTGATGGAAAAAGCCGGCGTGCCGCTGGTGCGCGGCTATCACGGCGAGGCGCAGGACGACGCTACGCTGGCGGCGGCGGCAAAAAAGATCGGCTTTCCCGTTTTGGTCAAGGCCTCCGCTGGCGGTGGCGGCCGCGGCATGCGTATCGTGCGGGCGGCGAGTGAGTTGGCGGCTTCGGTCGAGAGTGCCAAGCGCGAGGCCAAGGCCGCTTTCGGTGACGATCGGATGCTGATCGAAAAGCTGGTCGAAAACCCGCGCCATATCGAGGTGCAGGTGATTGGCGACAGTCACGGCAGCCTGCTGTCGCTGTTTGAGCGCGAATGCACACTCCAGCGCCGCCACCAGAAGGTGATCGAGGAGGCGCCGTCGCCGACGCTCGATCCGGCCCGGCGCGAGGCGGTCTGCACCGCCGCGCGGAAAGCCGCCGCGGCGGTAGGCTATGTCGGCGCCGGCACGATCGAGTTCGTTTCCAACGGCAAGGTCGTGTTTTTCATTGAGATGAACACGCGACTGCAAGTCGAACATCCCGTGACCGAGATGATCACAGGCATCGACCTCGTCGAATGGCAGTTGCGGGTGGCGGCCGGTGAAAAGCTGCCAAGGACGCAGGAGCAAATCACGCTTCACGGCCACGCCATTGAGGCGCGGGTCTATGCGGAAAATCCGGACAAGAACTTCATGCCTTCCGTCGGCACGATACGAAGCTGGCGCATGGCTGAACCGTCGACGGGCTTGCGGATCGATGCCGGTTATCGCGAGCGCGATACGGTCTCGCCGCATTACGATGCCATGCTGGCCAAGGTGATCGCTTGGGCGCCGACGCGCGATATTGCCATCGATCGTCTCAACCGCGCGCTTGAGGAATCCGACGTTCGCGGCGTCGTCACCAATATTCCGTTTCTGGCGGCTCTGGTCAGCCACCCTGCGGTACGGGCGAACGAAATCGATACAGGCTTCATCGAACGCGAGCTGAAAGCTCTCACCGCCGGTCCTAAGCCGCCGCACGATCTCGAATTCGCTACAGCCGTTGCCGCGATCCTGCATGAGGAAACCAAGGCCGCGGGGGACCAGAAGACGTCGCCCTGGGCAACGGCGGGCTGGATGCCGGTTGGCCGGCGTCAGCGGGTGTTCACGTTCCGGCAAGGCCAGGGAAGTGAGCACACAGTCATACTGCATTACGGGAAAGGGCCCGCGACGCTTGCTATTGGCGAACGCGAAATCGGATTTGATGCCGTGCCCGGTGTCGCTGGAGGCATCGATCTCACGCTGCATGGGGTCAAATCGCAGGTCGTGGCAATCGTCGAGGGCCACGAGCTTTACTTGCGAACCCGCAACGGCCGCTTCGAACTGCACTGGGTCGATCCCTTTGGCGGCGACGATGAGGAGCAAGTCGGCGAGGACCGGATTGTTGCGCCTTTGCCCGGGACGGTCGTGGCGTTGCTGGCGGAGGTTGGCGCAAAGCTGGAGAAGGGCGCGCCGATCCTGACACTGGAGGTCATGAAGATGGAACAGACGCTCCGCGCGCCGTTTGCGGGCGTCCTGAAGGCCATCAAATGCAAGGTCGGCGATATCGTCGGCGAAGGCGTCGAACTCGCCGAAATCGAGCCGGTGTAGCAGCCATGAGCGATCAGGTGCGCATCGTCGAAGTTGGTCCGCGCGACGGCCTTCAGAACGAGAAGGCGCCGGTCAGTGTCGAGGGGCGGGTCGCCTTTATCGAGGCGCTCCTGGCGGCCGGACTGCATACGGTCGAGGTCGGCGCTTTTGTTTCGCCGAAAGCCATTCCACAGATGGCAGGGTCAGACGAGGTGCTGCGACGAGTCAGCCACCTCGGAGGTGGCGAATTCCACGTGCTGGTCCCGAACGAGAAAGGCTACGAGGCGGCGCGCGCCGCCGGCGCCAAGGTCATCGCCGTATTTGGCTCGGCCTCGGAGGGTTTTTCGCGCGCCAACATCAACTGCTCGGTGGCGGAATCGATCGAGCGTTTCAAGCCGGTAATCGCGTGCGCGCGGGCCGATGGCGTCAAGGTGCGCGGTTATATCTCCTGCGTGCTTGGCTGCCCCTACGATGGCAAGATCGAGCCGCAAGCGGTGGTCGATGTCGCAAAAATCCTGTGGGACCTCGGTTGCTACGAAGTCTCGCTCGGCGACACCATCGGCATCGGGACGCCGAAAAAAGCGCGCGAGTTGCTTCGCGCAGTCGCGGGCCATGTGCCGATGGCGCATCTGGCGATGCATTTTCACGACACCTATGGCCAGGCGCTCGCCAATCTCTATGCCGGGATGGAGGAGGGCGCGCGGGTGATCGATTCCGCAGCCGGCGGCCTTGGCGGATGCCCCTACGCGCCGGGCGCCACGGGCAATGTGGCAACCGAAGACGTCGTCTACATGCTGGAAGGCTTAGGCGTC
The DNA here is from genome assembly GCA_035483915.1 of Bradyrhizobium sp. GTDB lineage: Bacteria > Pseudomonadota > Alphaproteobacteria > Rhizobiales > Xanthobacteraceae > Bradyrhizobium. Next base: position 3,269 of record DATHPL010000471.1, on the reverse strand, counting down.
GCCACTGGCGTCGACATGACCAAGCTTGTCGAGGCGACCAACGAAATCAGCAAGCTCATCGGCCGAGCGCCGGTGAGCCGGGTTGCGGCCGCGCTCAATGCGAAGCGATTGGCGAGCAAGCGATAACGATCGCTAGCCTACTTGCTTCCGTCTGGCCCCATCACAAGATCCGGAAAACCAGTCGCGATCTCCGGCACGAAGCACAGGATCAGGACCGCTACCATCATCAGAAGCACGAACGGCAGGGTGCCGAAAATGACGTCGCGCAACGGGATGTCGGGGGCGACATTACGGATGACGAAAATATTCAGGCCCACCGGCGGATGAATGAGCCCCATCTCCATGACGATGGTCATGACGATGCCGAACCAGATGATGTCGAAATGGGCGGCCCGCAGCGGCGGCAGGATGATCGGCGCGGTCATCAGGATGATCGATACCGGCGGCAGGAAAAAGCCGAGCACCACGACCATGACCAAAATCGACGCCAGCAGCTCCCAGCGCGGCAAGTGCATCGCCACAATGGATTCGGCCGCCGATTGCGAGATGTGAAGATAACTCATCACATAAGAATAGAGCAGCGACATGCCGATGATCAGCATCAGCATCGTGGATTCGCGGATCGTCGAGGTCAGGATCGGCGCTAGATCGGAGGGTCTCCACACGCTGTAGATCAAAGCGATCAAAACCAGCGCCAGAAGACCGCCAAGGCCGGCGGTTTCCGAGGGCGTGGCATAACCGCCGTAAAGCGCGATCATCACACCGGTCAACAACAGCACGAACGGCAGAACCCGCGGCAATGAGCTGAAGCGCTCGGCCATGGTGAATTCTTCGTGGACCAGGATCGCCGATTCCGCACCGGTCTTGTCGTAGGCCGCGCTCGCCGCGGCGTACTCCTTGCGGAAGTGCATCACCGCATAGATACCAAACAATGTCACCAGCAGCAGGCCGGGCCCGATGCCGGCGAGAAACAGCCGTCCGAGCGATTTTTCCGAGGCGACCGCAAACAGGATCATGGTGATCGAAGGCGGCAGCAGAATGCCGAGCGTGCCACCGGCGGCGATGATGCCGGCCGCGAAGCCGCCGGAATAACCGCGCTTGCGCATTTCAGGAATACCGGCCGAGCCGATTGCCGAGCAGGTCGCCGGTGAGGATCCGGCCATAGCGGCGAATAGAGCGCAGGCGAAAACGTTGGCGACACCCAAGCCACCGGGGACGCGGTGCAGCCAGGCATGGAGCGCGGAGTAGAGGTCCTGGCCGGCGCGGGACTTGCCGATTGCGGCGCCCTTGAGAATGAAGAGCGGGATCGACAATAGCGTGATCGAGGCCATTTCCTCGTAGACGTTCTGGGTCACTGTATCGAGCGAAGCCGCCGGCATGTAGATGCCCATGAAGACAACGGCGACGGCACCGAGCGCAAATGCGATCGGCATACCGGAAAACATCGCAAACAGCGTCGCGACCCCGTAAGAGACGCCGATTCCAAAAACAGTCATCGGCGGGAAGCTCCGGCAATCGGTATGATAAGCTGCAACAGGATCTGTATGCACAAGAGCGTCATGCCAAGCGCCATCAGACCGTAAGGAATGTCGAGCGGCGGCGACCACATGGAGTTCGAGACCTGGCCGTCGTCCCACGCCTCATAGGCCAGCGTCCAGGATTTCCAGGCAAAGAATAAGCAAAAGGCGAGGCTTGCTAGATCGACCAGCCAAAGACGGATGCGGTTGGCGAGCGGCGACAACAGCCCGACCAAAGCTTCGATCCCGATATGGCCGCGCTGCTGCTGGACGTAGGCCGAGGTCATGAAGGTGGCGCCGACCAGCAAGAACACAGCGGCTTCATCCTGCCAGTAGTTTGGACTCTGAAACAGCGCGCGCGCAATTACGCTAAAGCTGAGCACGCCGCACGCACCGATCAGCGCGAGAGAGGCGAGAAACAGGATGACGCGGTTGCACCAGGCAAGCGCATATTCCAGCGCCGCGACGAGCCCGGGGCTGGTCGCGGCAACCGGCGCGGTGGTTCGATCCGGAAGCGGACCGTGCATCATGCCGAGACGTCGGATGCGAGTTTCAGCAATTTGGCGGCGGTTGCCGTTTTCGCCCCGTAGTCCTTCCATGCGGTATCGCGGGCAATGTCGCGCCACTTGTTGACGGTCGCGACGTCGAGTTCGCTAACCTTGGCGCCGGCCTTGGCGTAAACCTTCGCCACTTCTGCGTCGTCGGCCTGCGCGCCCTTGCGGCCAAAGGCTTCCATTTCCGTGCCGAGCGCCAGAATGGTGTCCTGATGGTTTTTCGGTAAGGCATCGAAGATCGACTTCGACATCAGGAGCGGCTCCAGCATGAACCAGTAGGAGGCCTTCGCGCCCGAGGTCAGCGCTTTGGCGACCTCTTCGAGGCGGAACGAAATCAGGCTGGTGGAGGAGGTAATGCCGGCGTCGCATGCGCCGGTCTGCATCGCGGCGTAGATCTCGTTCGAAGGTACCGACAGCACCGCCGCTCCCGCCGTCTGGAGCACCATATCCATTTCGCGCGAACCGCCGCGAACCTTCAGCCCCTTTACGTCTTCGGGAGACACGATCGGCCGCGAACGGCTGGCGACACCGCCCGCCTGCCAGACCCAGCTCAGGATGATAATGCCTTTATCGGCGAGGAAATCCGTGAGCGCCTTGCCGACGGCGTTTTTCTTCCAGTTCATGCCCTGGTCATAGGTCGAGACCAGGCCGGGCATCAAAGCGATATTGGTCTCCGGCAATTCACCGCCGGCATAGGGCAGGGGGTAAAGGCTGACATCGAGCGCACCTTTGCGCATCGCGGAGAACTGCGCGTTGGTCTTGATCAGCGAGGAGTTCGGATAGATTTCCGCGGCGAGTTCGCCGCCGCTGCGCTTGGCGATCTCGGCGGCGAACACCCGCACCAGACGGTCGCGGAAATCGCCCTTGTCGACGGTGCCGCCGGGAAACTGATGCGAGATTTTCAGGGTCGTGGCCGCATGCGCCGTGCCGGTCCCGAAACGCAGGATGGCGGGCGCGGCGACGGCTGATACGAGGACGTGGCGGCGTGTAAGCATGGAAATCTCCCCTGGGACGCGTTTCACTGCGCGACGTGTTGTATACCAATTGTGGCGGCATCTTTACCGGGCTTCGCCCGGCTTTGCTTTAGTCCGAAAGTTCGAGGTTAATTCCGCCGCCGCCCTGCAGCTTGTTGTTGCAGCGCACACCCGCCGCAGGTTTCCGGCGGAAACAAGACCGACCGGCCTGTTTTCGAAACCCC
>DATHPL010000470.1:0-6305 GCA_035483915.1 Bradyrhizobium sp. | reverse complement strand
AGGCATCGCTTTCCTGCTGTTGGCGCGCAGGCGGCCGGCGCGCGAAATCGATCCGATCGAGGCCAATGCGTTGCATGGCGGTCGCATGTCGTTTCGCGGCAGCGTGATCGTGGCGCTGGAGACGGTCTGGTCCAGCGGGGTCGGCGCATCGGTCGGGCTCGAGGCCGGATATACCCAGCTTTCGAGTGGGCTCGGCGCCTCGCTCGGCCGTGGATTTCATCTGCGCCGTGCCGACCAGCGGTTGATGGTGGGATGCGGCGCCGCGGCCGCGATCGCGGGCGCGTTCAGTGCGCCGTTGGCGGGCGCGTTCTACGCCTTTGAACTCGTGATCGGCGGCTATACGCCTGCAAGCCTTACGCCGGTCGGCGTCGCCTCTGTCGTCGGTTATTTTGTTGCCCATGCCTTTGCGCCCTTGTCGCTCGGCGTTGGCGCGGGCCCGGTCGGCGATGTGCTCGGGCGCGATCTTGCGGTGGCGGCGCTATTGGGTGTTTTTGCCGCGCTGTTCGGGATCACGATCATGCGCGGCGCCGGACTTTGCGAATCGCTGTTGTCGAAGATCGTGCGCTGGCCGCCGCTACGTCCCGCTTTGGGCGGTCTTGCCGTGGGGCTGTTGGCGTTACAGACGCCACAGGTGCTGTCGTCGGGACACGGTGCCTTGCACTTCAACGGGATTGTCACGATGCCACTGGCGTTCATCGGCATGGTGTTCGTGCTGAAGACGACGGCATCCGTAATCTCGCTCGGCGCCGGCTTCCGCGGCGGCTTGTTTTTCGCCACGCTTTTTCTGGGCGCAATCGGCGGGCGTCTTTTCACGGCCGCAGTCGACGGCATCTGGCCGGCGCTCCACCTCGACCCCAACCTGTACGCCATCATCGGGATGAGCGCGCTATCGGCCTCCGTCATCGGCGGCCCGCTGACGATGTCGTTCATTGCACTGGAATCCACCGGCGACCTCTGGCTGAGTACGGTCGTGCTGGTTGCGGTGATCATCTCGGCCCAGATCACGCGCGAGCTGTTCGGCTATTCCTTCGCCACCTGGCGATTGCATTTGCGCGGTGAAACGATCCGCAGCGCCGCCGATGTCGGATGGCTTCGCGATCTCACCGTGCGGCGGCTGATGCGGCCGGATGTGCTGACGGTGAATGTCGCGACGCCGATCGCCGAATTCCGCGCCAAGTTTCCGCTGGGTTCGAAGACGCAAGTGGTCGCGGTAGACGATGCCGGACACTATGCGGGGATGGTGTTTGTGTCGGATGCGCACGCCGTGGATCTCGATACGAAAAAGCCGTTGAACGGCATCCTGCATTATCCCCGCGTCGTTTTGCATCCCGGCATGAATATTCGTGAAGCCATTGCAGCCTTCGATGTGACGGAGGCCGAATCGCTCACCGTGGTCGAAACCGGCGATCAGCGGCCGATCGGAATTTTGACCGAGGCCCATGCGATGCGGCGCTATGCGGAGGAATCCGAACGGCGCCGCCGCGAGGTGGTCGGCGATGGCTGATTCATTCGTTCGTCGATCGCTCACATCGATGGTCATCGCCGTTGCTGCTTTCGGATGGGCCGGACCGTTGGCGGCGCAAACCTATCCGGTCCGGCCGATCACGATGATCGTGCCGTTTCCCGCGGGCGGTGCGACCGACACGCTGGCGCGATATCTCGCCGAGAAGATGCGGGAAGTCCTCGGGCAGCCCATCATCATCGAGAATGTGGGCGGCGCTGCGGGGAGTATTGGCGTCGGCCGCGCGGTCCGTTCGCCCGCCGACGGCTATACGCTATCAATCGGCACCTCGACGACGCATATGCTGACCGGCGGTCTCTACACGCTGCCGTTCGACCTTTTGAAGGATCTCGAGCCGGTCATCTATATCGGTGCCGAACCGCTGCTGCTCGCGGCGCGGAGAGATTTTCCCGCAGGCGATCTCAAGGGATTGATTGCCTATCTCAAGGCCAACCCCGACAAGGCCTCGGTCGGAATAGCCGGTGTCGGCGCAGCCGGGCATCTCGCCGGCATTGAGTTCCAAAAGCAGACCGCGACGAAATTCCAGTTCGTGCCCTATCGCGGCAATGCGCCGGCGATGCAGGACCTCCTGGCGGGACAGATCGATTTTATGATGGAGCCGTCGTCCAATTTCAAATCGCTGATCGCAACCAACAGCATCAAGCCGATTGCGGTCACCGGCCAAACGCGGTTGCCGGCATCGCCCAATATTCCGACCGCCGAGGAAGCCGGCCTGCCGGGCTTTACCGCCTCGCTCTGGTACGGACTCTGGGTGCCGAAAGATACGCCAAAGGACATCGTCGAGAAGCTCAATGCTACCTTGCGGGACGTGCTCGCCGATCCCCTGGTGAAAAACCGGCTTAACGACCTCGGCATCGAGATCTCGCCGCGCGACCAGCAGTCGCCGCAAGCCTTGGCCGCGTTTCAGAAGGCCGAGGCGGAGCGCTGGTGGCCGGTCATCAAGGCATCGAACCTGAAGGCGGAATGAGGCGCTACTCAATCTTCTCCAGCTTCTGCAGGCAACGTGTGATGCCAACCTCCGCCGGCATCGGCGTATCCCCAAAGCTGGTCTTCCAGTTGGTGACGCCGACCTCGCCGACATAGATGTCGCCCTTCGAATCCAGCGCCACGCCGTGCGGTGCGAGAAACTTGCCGGCTTCAAGACCGGGGCCTTTCTCGCCGCCGAGCCGTGCGATGCGCTGGCCCTTCGAATCGACGATCGTCAGGCGAGGGCCGAGATTGGGCGCTCCTCGATTGACGGCAAGGCCGGGACCCAATTCGCCGATAATGAAATTGGGCGACTTGCCGCCGCAGCAATGCAGGGCGCACGGCCGGTGCAGGTTGTTCCACTGCGCCTCGTACTTGCCGTTGCCGTCGAACACCTGGACGCGGTGATTTTCTCGGTCGGCGACGTAGACCCAGCCGTCGGCGTCGGTTGAAATGTTGTGAACGATATTGAACTGGCCCGGATCGCTACCCGGTTCGCCCCAGCTTTTGATCAACTTGCCATCGGGCGTGTATTTGTGGACACGGGCATTGCCATAGCCGTCCGACACATAGATTTCGCCGTTGGGCGACAGCGCCGTGTGGGTGCAGCGATGGAACGGCTCGCCGCTCATGAACGGCGCCGGCTTGTTCGGGATGCCGATGGTCAGCATCACTTGGCCGTCAGTGGTGCACTTGCGCACGGTATGGTTGCCGTCGTCGGTGCAATACAAATTGTCATGCGCGTCGATGTGCAATCCGTGCGCGCGGCCGAACAGGCCTTCGCCCCAGCTCTTGATGAAATTGCCGTCGCGATCGAACACGATCATCGGGTGGGCGCCCCGATTGAACACGTAGACGTGGTCTTTGCTGTCGACCGCGACGGAGGCGACGTCAGTCAGCGTCCAGTCGTCCGGCAGCTTTGCCCAGTTCTCCACCACGCGATAGCGGTGCTCACCCGAGCCGAGAATGGTCGGCATGTGTTTTTCTCTCCTTGGCGAATGTCGGCAGGCGATGGTCAGCGGGCCCGCGGCAGCAGCCCTTCCTCGATCGCCTTGATCTGCAGGCCTAAGAATTTCGAATTGATGCGGCATTGAGCGAGGCTGCCGGCGATGAACCAAAGCCCGTCCTGACCGGTGCGCATATACATGTTGCGCAATTCCTGCCCGTCGCCGAATCCCCAGATTGGGCCGGCGCGCACGGCGACTTCCTCTCCGAACAGTTGGCGTACCAGCACTTCCTGCGGCTTGTATCCGGTCGCGAGCACAATGAGGTCAGCGGCAAGCGTTTCGCCGTCCTTCATCCGCGCGCCTTCAGCGACAAAGGATTCGATATCGGCAAATTGCCGAAGCGCGATCTCGCGCCGCACGACGAGGTCGGAGCAGCCGACGTTGAAATAATAGCCGCCGCCGCGGGTGAGATATTTGAACTGCCAGCCGGTATCGTCCTCGCCATAGTCGAGCTTGAACCCGACCGCCTCTAGGCCATCGAGCAATGCCTTGTCGAGAAGTTTGGATTGCTCGGTGATCATCTGATGGGTTATCTTCGCCAGCCGCAGCGGCATCGAGGCGGCGATCAGGTCGTTAACCTCCAGCGTGCCTTCATTGTAGATCGCATAAGCGAGCTGCGCCGACGGTTCGATATTGGTAATCAGGGTGGGACTGCGCTGAACCAGCGTCACGTCGGCGCCGCTCGAATGGAGGTCCTGCGCGATGTCGTGGCCGCTGTTGCCGGTACCGATCACGATGGCGCGCTTGTCGGCCCACGCCTCGCCGTCTTGATATTGGCTGGAGTGCAGGACCGTGCCGGCGAACTTCTTCAGCGTCGGAATGTCCGGAATATTGGCAATGCCGCTGACGCCGGTCGCCATCACGACATGGCGCGGATGCATGGTTTGCGTCGTGCCGTCGCCACGGCGCAGCACCGCGGACCAGCGGCCTTTGGCGCCGTCATAGTCGCCGTGTTCCAAGGCGGTATCGGTCCAGAAGTTGAGCTCCATGGCATCAACGTAGGATTCGAACCAGTTGGCGAGCTTGTCCTTGGGGATATAGACCGGCCAGCTCAGTGGGAACGGCATGTAGGGCAGGTGGTTGACCTGCACCTGGTTATGCAGCGTCAGCGCGTGGTAACGCCTGCGCCAGTTGTCGCCGATGCGTTCCTCGCGATCGACGATCAGCGTGTCGATGGAGAGCTGTTTCAGCCGTGCGGCGATTGAAAGCCCGGCCTGTCCGCCGCCGACCACGAGCACGGTGGGGTCGCGATCGGAATAGGCGATGGATGCCTGGCGCTGGTCGAGCCAGTTGGGTCCGCGAAAATCGCGCGAATAGGACTGACCACGCGGCCGCGCCGACCCGATCGTCTCCTCAAATCCCTTCAACTCTTCGAGCTCAGTGAACAGCGTCCACGCCTTGAGCCGGTTGTTATCGGCGTCGTCAGGGATCAGCCGGATAATGCCATGGCCGCGGCCTTGAGTGGTCTCGAACTTGAATATCGCCTCGATCGTCTCGGTGCCTGCGCGTTTGACGCGGCGCGGCGGCGCACGCTCGGGGTCAATCGTGAAACCAGACGGAGCGGCGCGGTGGGCATGATCCGCGAGTTCCTTTTGAATCGCATCGGCGCCGTTGACCGTCTGCAGGTTCCAGCTCAGCGCCAGTGCGTCGCGCCAATAACTTTCGGGACGAAAGAGGGTTTGAAGTGGGCCGCCGTCGCGACGCTCGAGTGCGCGTTCGAATTCCGTCAGCCAGTTTTCGACTGACGCCGCGATATCGTCGGTTCGATCGAGCATGCATTGGCCTCGTTGGGCCGTCTTGACGACGTTTCCTGATAGCGAGGCTATACCGTTTGAGACCGGGCCAAAAGCGGTTCAGTCCAGTAGCGACAGAATATGGCCCTGCGCCGGTGGAATGTGCCCGCTCAGCGTGTCGAGATAGATTTGCTTGACCGCCGCAGGTCCGCGGCCCTCCACGACCGTGAGCCGGTTCGGCAACGTGGGTGCGAAGGTAGACCATGCGGCGCCAAATCGCTGATCGATGCCGCCCGGTCCCCATTCCCTGGCGCGCTTTCGAATCTGGTCGGGTGCGAAAAACCAGGCGGGCTTGGCGCCCGGCAGTTCCGGCTCATCCGGCGAAAAGCGTTGGTGCGTGAGCCCGATCTGGCCGGAGTATTTCATCGCGTCACCGAAATGACGATGCAGCCGTGCCCGCAACGCGCTGTTGCCGGCCATATCGACGAACGCAACCGGCGAATCCGGTGGCAGCGATTCGATGCGGTCGTAGGTCAGCACTTCATGATAGCTGCCGAGCGATCGGACAAAGTCGGCGTTGCCGGACGACGTCAGTCCGATCACATGGGTCGGTTCGGGATGCGAGTAGAGAAGGTACGCGAGGCCGAATGCGGTTTTGCTGGAGGCGCTCGAAAGCAGCACGGCCCGTGCCCCGAAGAAATCATGCTCGCGGAGAAAGTCGTCGACCAGGAATGACAGCATGAACAGCGGCCGCAGTAGCGCTTGATAGTCGCCGTTGAGCCCTTCGAAGGCGGCATCGCCGCTGACGCGCGCATAGGCATTATAGACCGGCGCGACGCCTTGCCGATGCGCCGCCGCGTCGCGCAAGCCGCGTTTACTCACGTCAGCCGCTTCGATCACGAGATGGGTCGCCATCGGAAAATAGCCAAACAGCCGTTCGCCAATTGCGATGGACGGATGGCGGGAGGCGATCACCTCGCCAAATCCCCATACCGGAATGTTGCCGAAACCTTCCGGCGCCGGAAACAGCTGCCAATATTTCAACTGCTCGCCGAGCGTGGCGTAGGTAATGTTGTT
>DATHPL010000469.1:0-5061 GCA_035483915.1 Bradyrhizobium sp. | reverse complement strand
GTCGCTGGCGCCGATCATCTTCGTTCACGACATCACGATCGTGGCGCTATGTCTTTCGGCCGGCTTCTTTTTCATCGAAATCATCATCGGCCCGATCTGGTCGGTGCCGATGGACATCGCGCCGAAATATTCCGGCACGGCGTCCGGCCTGATGAACACCGGCTCGGCCTTCGCCGCGATCGTCTCGCCGTTGGTCGCAGGCTATGTGATCGACGTCACCGGCAATTGGTATCTGCCCTTCATCATGTCGATCGGGCTGTTGGTGCTCGGCGGCTTCTGCGCCTTCCTGATGCACCCCGAACGGCCGTTCGAGGAGGCCAGTCCGCTCATCCCGGCAGGCCGGACGATTCCGGCGGAGTAGAAGATTTCCCTTCAACCAACGCCGGTCGACCGCCGCCGGGCGCCGCAAAAGCCCGGGGTAAGACTATCCATTCATATGCATTGACGGCACGGGCCGGCTGGGAGACAAGGCCGCTATAGGACAATACAGCGGCTGCGCTAGATTCCCGGGAAGGACGCCCCTCATGGCCCTGCATACAGGACGGCATTTTCTTCAGATTCCAGGCCCTACCAATATACCGGACCGGGTCCTGCGGGCCATGGACATGCCGGCGTTGGACCACAGGGGCGCGGAATTCGCCGAGCTCGGCTTTGCCGTGTTTTCGGGCATGCAGCGCATTTTCCGCACCAAACAGCCGGTGATTATTTTCCCGTCGTCCGGCACCGGCGCTTGGGAAGCGGCCATCGTCAACACGCTTTCGCCCGGCGACAAGGTGCTGCTCGCCGAGACCGGCCAGTTCGCCGTGCTGTGGAAGGGCATTGCCGAGAAATTCAAGCTCGACCTCGAATTCTTAGCCACCGACTGGCGCCGTGGCGCCGACGTCGCCGAGATCGAGGCCCGGCTTGCCGCCGACAAGTTGCACGAGATCAAGGCCGTGCTGGTCATCCACAACGAGACCTCGACCAGCTGCGTTACCCATCCGCTCGACGTCCGCAAGGCGCTCAACCGCACCAACCATCCGGCGTTGCTGATGGTCGACACCATCTCGGGCCTCGCCTCGCTCGAATACGAACACGATGCCTGGGGCATCGACGTGTCGGTCGGCGGTTCGCAGAAGGGCATGATGCTGCCGCCCGGCCTTAGCTTCAACGCGGTCTCGGAGAAGGCGCTTGCGATCTCGAAGGCCAATACGTCGCTGCGGTCCTATTGGGATTGGCACGACATGCTCGAGTTCAACAAGATCGGCACCTTCCCCTATACGCCGGCGATCAACCTTCTGTTCGCGCTGCGCGAGGCGATCGCGATGCTCGAGGAAGAGGGGCTCGAGAACGTGTTCGCCCGCCACAAGCGCCATGCGGCCGCAACGCGCGCCGCGGCGAAGGTCTGGGGTCTCGATCTCGTCTGTCTCGACCCGCAGGCCTATTCGCCGTCGCTGACCGCGGTCATGGTGCCCGAGGGGCACGATGCGGATGCGTTCCGCAAGGTGGTGCTGGAAAACTTCGACATGTCGCTCGGCACAGGTTTGGGCAAGCTGAAGGGCAGGGCGTTCCGGATCGGCCACATTGGCCACTTCAACGACCTGATGCTGATGGGTACGCTCTCGGGCGTCGAGATGGGGCTTGATCTCGCCAAGATACCGCACCGATCGGGCGGTGTGCTTGCCGCCATGGACATCCTGAAGAACCGCGATGTGGTCGCCATGCCGAAAGCGGCCGTCGCCTAAGGCTAACCGACGCAACAACAGAAAGAGCGCGACATGAACGCCCCTGTAGCTGCCACTGAAGACCTGATCTATTCCGTCACCGACGGCATCGCGCGGATGACCTTCAACCGTCCGCAGGCTCGCAATGCGCTGACCTTTGCGATGTACGAGCAGATGGCGGTGATCTGCGAGAACATCAACGCCGACCGTTCGATCAAGGCGCTGATCATCACCGGCGCCGGCGACAAGGCGTTCGCCTCGGGTACCGATATCTCGCAGTTCCGCGCCTTCAAGACCGCGCAGGATTCACTCGACTATGAAGCGCGCATCGATCGCGTGCTCGGCACGCTGGAGCAGTGCCGGGTGCCGGTGATTGCAGCGATTGCCGGCGCCTGCACCGGCGGCGGCGCCGGGATCGCGGCCTGTTGCGACATCCGCATCGGCACCGAGGCCACACGTATCGGTTTTCCGATCGCCCGCACGCTCGGCAACTGCCTCTCGATGTCCAACATCTCGAGGCTGGTCTCCCTGATCGGGCCCGCGCGCACCAAGGATCTCATTTTCAAGGCGCGCCTGGTCGAAGCGCCGGAAGCGCTGGCGCTCGGGCTGCTCAACGAGATCGTGCCCGACGTCGATACGTTGCAGCGCCGCGCCGACGAGACGGCCAAGCTGGTCGCCGGCCACGCCCCGATCACGCTGGAAGTCACGAAAGAAGCCGTGCGCCGGATCCGCCGTACACTATCCCGCGACGAGGGCGAGGACCTGATCCTCAAGGCCTATATGAGCGAGGATTTCCGCGAAGGCATGGACGCCTTCCTCAACAAGCGGGCGCCGAACTTCAAGGGCAAGTAGAGAGCAAGCGAGCGGGCTTCAAAGCCGTTCGCGCTGAAGAGTTCGTTTCCCGGACATACGCTTGCGATTTCCGTTCCCGGTAAGACGGCGCATGAGCAAGGACCAGCACACCATTGTCGGCGACGGCGTGACAGCGACCGTGCTCGCGCACGGCGCCGAGCTATGCTCGCTGAAGACCGCTGCGGGACTTGAGCTGATATGGCAAGCCGGGGATGTATGGCCGCGCCATGCGCCGCTGCTGTTCCCGATCGTCGGCAAGCTCAAGAACGACACGCTGCGTCATTGCGGCAAAACCTATCCAATGACGCAGCACGGCTTCGCCAGGGACAGCCGGTTTGAATGGGTCGAGTGCGGACGCTCTTCATGCCGGCTTGTTCTCAGCGATAACGCAGAGACGCGGGCGCGCTATCCTTTCGCGTTCCGTCTCACGGTCACGTACGCCCTTGAGGGCAGCGATCTCGACGTGTCCCTTGAAATCACCAATCCGGGCGACGAAATGCTGCCGGCGTCCGTCGGGGGACACCCGGCCTTCAATTGGCCGCTAAAGCCGGGGTTAAGCAAAACGAGCTATCGCCTGGTTTTCGCCGGGGAAGAACCTGCGTCGATCCGGCGCTTGAAGGACGGCTTGTTGCGTCTTCAGCCGGAACCGAGCCCAATCAGGAATCGAGAACTCGTCCTGTCGGAAACGCTGTTCGAGGACGATGCTGTCATTCTCGACAAACTCGCCAGCAGGTCGCTGATCTTTACCGCAGGCGAGGGGCCGGCCCTTGAAGTTTCCTGGGAGGCTTTCCGCGAGCTCGGAATCTGGTCGAAGCCCGAGGGGGCGCCGTTCCTTTGCATCGAGCCGTGGCGCGGATTTGCCAGTCCTTTCGAGTTTGACGGCGAATTCGTCGACAAGCCCGGCTTGATGCACATCGCGCCTCAAGAAACTCAACGGCTGAGTTACCGGATCAGCGTTCGCTAGTTACGCGAAGGCGAAGCGCACCGCCAAACAACAAAAAGCCCGGCGCGAAGGCCGGGCTTTTGCTTGTTCGAATGGCTGTGGCGTTAGTACTTCGCCACGACCGGCCCGGCGAACTTGTAGTTGACGCCGACGCGCAGGATGTTGTCGGTGATGTGCGATGAGTAGCTGCTGGTTGCCAATGATCCGCTGGGGGCGATCAACGACGTTGCGACGACCCCGATACATTGCCAAGGTCGACATACAGATACTCGAGCTTGGCGGTCCAGTTGCCGCTGATCACGCCTTCCACGCCCGCACCGACTGTCCAGCCCACCTTCAGCGTGCTGTTGCTGGTCCCTCCCACGAACGGGGTAATGGTCGAGCCATTGACCCCCTGTAGGCCGGTGATGTTGTTGCCGCCGACGGTGTTGGTGACGCCGACTTCGCCGTAAGCCAGACCGCCTGTCGCATAGAGGAGGAGTGTCGGAATAACGGTGCCGCCGATGCGGCCCCGGACCGTTCCAAACCAGTCGAGGCTTTCCGCAAGGGTGCCGGTCACCGGGAAGGCTGGAACGTTGAAGGGAACGGTGTCGCCGATGTGTCCCACGGCGCAAGCGCTGTTCAGGACCGTAGCGGTGCCGCCGGCGCAGACGGCGCTGCCGTTGCCGGCCTGTCCCGTGGCCTGGATGTCCGCCTCCAGGCCGAATACCCATCTGTCTCTCTGCCAGTTGTATCCAATCTAGCCGCCGCCGACGACGCCATCCATTTTGAATTTGTTGCTGGCGGAATTCAGGATGGTGCTGGGAGGGCCAGGATCAGTCAGCGTCAGCGTGCTGTTCGAGTTGCCCCAGCTGTAACCGACGTTGCCGCCGACATAGAACCCCGTCCAGTCGTAGCCCGGATCGACGTAGGCGGGCGCCTTGGTGTAAACGGGCGCCTTCACCGGCAGATCGGCGGCAAGCGCACCTGTTGCGAGAAGTGAAGCGGCCGCGGCAATTCCGATCAACGAATGCTTCATGGCGAATCCCCGGCATGAAATACGGCCGCAAGCTATCGCCGAATCACCGCGGCTGTCGCGTGACTAAGGTTGCGGCAATTCATCGCTAGCGATTGCAGGGAGATTTTCCGCGCGTTTCGCGCGAGACGATCCGGGGACGAACCTCCGCGAACGAAAAAGCCCGGCGCGAGGCCGGGCTTTTGCTTGTTCGAACGGCTGTGACGTCAGTACTTCGCCACCACCGGTCCTCCGCCGAACTTGTAGTTGACGCCGACGCGCAGGACGTTGTCGTGCACGTGCGATGAGTAGTTGCTCGAGAGCACGCCGCCACCAAGTCCGCCGATCGCCGTCTGGAACGAGCCGTTCACCGTACCGAGATCCACGAAGAGATATTCGAGGCGGGCGGTCCAGTTGCCGCCGATCATGCCTTCGATACCGGCACCGGCCGTCCAGCCGACATGGGTGCTGGAGACGGCCCCGAACCCGGTCGGTACAAGGCCGATGGTGGCGCTGGAGTCGACTTCGCCGTAGGCGAGACCGCCGGTCGCGTAGATCAGCACCCTCGG
>DATHPL010000468.1:0-3246 GCA_035483915.1 Bradyrhizobium sp. | reverse complement strand
ACGCCCTACCTGTTTCTCTACGACGAGATGGTGCTTGCGATCGCCGTAGCATTTCTCGTCCGCATCGGACTGGACGAGGGGTTTGAGCGTCACGAATTGCCGGCACTCGGCCTCGTCGCCGCGCTGCTGATGATCTACCCGCTGCTGGGTGCGCCGACCGGTTTTGGGGCGACGCTCGTCGTCACCGCTTTGGTCGGCTGGCGCGTGGGGCCGTGGTGGCGCAGGCAGGGCGCGCCATCGCCCGCCATGGCTGCCGCCGAATAGGCCTGCATCCAAAACCGGCTTGTCTTCACGTCTGAATTATTGTTCACTTCTTGAAGCGATCGGTCGCCGATCGCCAAAAACTGAATGCGCGCTTCGGCACCGCTGAAGCACGTGGGAACGGGAAACGCACCATGGTTTATCGGCGGACCCACCAGGTCGTGAAACGCCTAGCCGCGCGCCGCAGCGCCATCCTGACCGCGGCCAGAAACGCCGCCGCCGAGGGCGGTATGGCGGCCGTGCAGATCGCGCCGGTCGCAGTCCGAGCCAATGTCGCCGCCGGCACCGTCTACCGCTATTTCCCGTCCAAGGCCGACCTGATTTCCGAACTGATCGCCGATGTCTCCCGCGACGAACTGACGGCGATCCGTCGGGCCGCGGATGCGGCCCCTGGTCCGTCATCGGCGCTGGCGGCTGCGGTCACCACGGTCGCGGTGCATGCGTTGTCGCAGCGCAAGCTTACCTGGGGTATTCTGGCTGAACCCGTCGATGTCGATGTCACGGCATCGCGGCTTGCCAGCCGCCGCGCGGTTGTTGGCGAAGTTGCGGGCCGGATCGATGCGGCGGTCCGTGCCGGACATCTGCCGGCGCAGGACACGAGCCTGGCTGCGACCGCGCTGCTCGGAGCCTTGAACGAGGCGCTGGTCGGGCCGCTCGCGGCGGAGAACATCGACGATCCGGGAAAACTCCGCGACGCCGTTCAGACCGTGACGCTGCTCGCGCTGCGCGCGGTAGGCGTGTTGGATGCCCGCGCCCGTGGCCTCGTGGTACAGGCGGTCTTGCCCGGCAAGACGCTGGTCGGCGCGTAAGCTTAAGGCGAGAGCATTCGGCTACCAAGTCCGCAGCGCTGCTGCGTTTCTTAAGGAAGAGGTTTGCGCGCGATATTTGACAAGGTTTTATTTACCTTGTGGTCATGCCACTCATGGCCTGCAAAGGTTTTGATACCGCTACCCTCTATTCGCGTAGGGATTCAAAAGGACGCGGAAGCCCTTTCATCCATGGTCGCACGCAGACATTTTGGTTCGCCGGCGATCGTGATCGTGGCATCGCTTCTTGCCGGTGCGCTTTACGCGTGGTTCAGCGGCGAAGACATCAACTGGGATTGGCAGAACTATCACGAGTATGGCGCCTTTGCGCTGCTCAACGGCCGGTTCGACGTGGACGTCGTGCCGGGTGGTTTTCAGAGCTTCCTGAACCCTCTCGTTTACGTTCCCGCTTACTTGCTGCGGCATGGCGTCGGTGCGCCGTTCTGGGGGATTCTGATTGGGGCCCTCCACGGCCTCAACCTCGCTCTCGTTTGGTGGATATCGCGGCTGTTGCTTGGAGCTTCAGCCTCGGCGTGGGCTGTTCTCGCATCGGTCGTCATCGCGGCGTTCGGTCCGATGACGCTGTCCGAAGTCGGCACCAGCTTTTCCGATATCGTCACTGCATTGCCGGTGATTGCGTGCCTTGGCCTGATCTTGTCAGTGGGCGAGCGGTATGCGGTTCGTCTCGTCGTCGCCGGCCTTTTGATGGGTGCAGCGGTTGGATTGAAACTGACCAACGCCACGTTCCTGATTGGCGCCGTCATCGCGTTGGTCGTGGTCGATCGTCCATTCCCGAAAATCGGCGCCTTCGCTGTGGGAAGTGCGGCAGGCGGGTTTGCGACCGGAGGCGCGTGGGCCTGGAAGCTATGGCAGCAATTCGGCAGTCCAGTGTTTCCGTACTTCAATACGATTTTTCGATCTCCTGAAGCGCCGATCGAACCGATCACCGACGTGCGCTTCATGCCCGATGGCTTGCTGGACGCCTTGGCCTATCCTTTCTACTGGTTGATCGGCGATCATCGCTCCTCGGAATTTGCGTTCCGGGATCCGCGTTTTGCGGTGGCGATCGTTCTATTGGCGATGACGATTGGCGCGGGCTTCTGGCGCAACGCGGCGGTCTTTCGGCAGCGGGACAAGCAATTCCTGCTGTTCTTCGTCGTCTCCTACGGGCTGTGGCTGCATATGTTTGCAATCCACCGCTATGCGATCGCGCTCGAATTGATGGCGGCTCCGCTGATCGTGCTGCTGGTGTCGCGATTTATCGAAACGCTGCGTGGCCCCGAACGGTCACGGACTTCACTTGTCCCGGCCGCCTGCGTTGTGATCGTCGCCTTGGCAATCGTTATCTGGACGCGGCCGGCGGACTGGTTGCGGCGTCCGTGGTCCGACCCGTATCAACCGCAACTCACCGGCGCGTTGCTGACGCCGGCGACCTATATGCTGCTTGAAAAGCCGACAGGCTATGTCGTTCCGCTGCTTCCACTCGCTTCAAGGGCCTATCAGCTGTCTGACATCGTGCTGCCGATCGCGCCGGGCGGCGTGCTCGATCGGCGCATTCGCTGGGGGCTGGCTCATCCGCTTCCGGGAGGCGTGCGGGCGCTGTTCTTTGTCGGAACTCCGCCGCGAAACGATCTGCTCGCCGCCTACGATCTGGAGCTTGACGGATCGCGCAACTGTGAACGCATTCCCGCCGCCGACCACCGGGAGATCTCGGCATGTCCACTGGTCCGCAAATCACGGACCGCGCAGGAGCCGTCCTGAGGCTTGCGGGAACAGGACAGGCCTCGAAAAATTCCGCCGCATTGATGATCCAGGATATGATCATGGATCATCTCAAGCCAGCGGAGCTCACATGACGACAACATCGGGATCTGCCAAATGGCAGGGCGGTATCAAGGACGGCAAGGGTTCGATTTCAACCAAGAGCGGCGCCTTGAAAGAGTACCCCTACGGCTTCGCCAGCCGTTTCGAGGGTAAACCAGGTTCCAACCCGGAGGAGCTGATCGGAGCCGCACACGCGGCTTGTTTCACCATGGCGCTGTCGCTGATCCTTGGTGAGGCCAAGCTCACTGCCGAGCAAATGGAAACCAAGGCAGATGTCACGCTTGAAAAGGTCGGCGACGGCTTTGCCATCACCTCGGTGCATCTTTCGCTTCAAGCCAAAGTCCCCGGCGCCGAC
>DATHPL010000467.1:0-5097 GCA_035483915.1 Bradyrhizobium sp. | reverse complement strand
CGCGTCGCCATCAGTTCCGGCTGAATGCCCGGCGGCAAGGTGTCAGGTCGGAAATAGACGATGCGGGCGAGTTCGCGCAGCTCCATCCGCGGCGTGCCGTCACCGGCATTCACGATCGCATTGTTGGCAATGTCGAGTTCTGATGGCGTGGACTGCAAGATCGCAGCGGCGACGTCCAGAATGTTGCGTTTGAGGACCTTGGCAGCCTGAAGCGCCGCTTCGCCGCCGATGCCGGCCCCGCGCGAGGCCCAGGTGCCGCCGCCATAGGGCGTCTGATCGGTGTCGCCGAGGATAACGCGCACTTTCTCCATGGACACGCCGAGCACGCTGCCGACGATCTGCGCCGTGAGCGACTCCGAGCCCTGCCCTTGCTCGGTGATGCTGGTCTGGCAGACCACGGCGCCCTGGGCATCGAGCCGAACCGCGACGCCGTCCTGCGAGGAGATTTTCGCGCCACCCACGCCATAAAATGCCGCGCTCGGATTGGTGACTTCGATGAAGCTCGCAATGCCGATGCCGCGATGGATGTTTTGCTTGCGCAAACTCGCCTGCTCGGCGCGAAGTGCGTCGTAGTCCATCATCTTGAGTAGCTTGTTAAGGGATTGATGATGCGACAGCAATTCGAAACGGAGGCCCGAAGCCGACACGCACGGATAAGCATCGTCCGCGATGAGATTGCGCCGGCGTATCTCCACCGGGTCCATGCCGATTTTCATCGCGGCGAGATCGACCAATCCTTCGGTGACCGAGCATGCAATGGGATGGCCAACCGCGCGATACTGGCACATCACGTTTTTATTCTGGAACACGACGCGGGCGCGGGCGCGGTAATTCTTCGTCGTATAGGGACCGCCGACAAGGTTGACGACCTGATTGGCTTCGATCGCGCTGGTGCGCGGATACATTGAATAAGGCCCGATGCCGGTGAGATCGTCGATTTCAAAGGCCGTGATGGTGCCGTCGCGATTGACGCCGATCCGCCCCTTGCAACGATGGTCGCGGGCGTGGATGTCGGTGTTGAAGCTTTCCATCCGGTCGGCCACGAATTTGACCGGCCGCTTCAACATTTTCGACAGCGCGTAGGTCGCCATTTCGTCGGCATAGATGTGGACCTTGATGCCGAAGGAGCCGCCGACATCCTTGCAGACCACCCGGACCTGCGCCTCATCGAGGCCGAGATGCAGCGCGGCGATGTTCTGCACCATATGCGGCGCCTGCGTGCCCTGGTAGATCGTGAGCCGCGCTTCGGCCACATTCCAGTCCGCGACCACCGCGCGCGGCTCCAGTGTCACGCCGGTGTGACGGCCGAACACAAACTCGGCTTCCACAACCTCATCGGAACCGGCAAACGCCGCATCGACCGCACCGGCATCGAGCACGCGCTCAAAAGCGAGGTTATCGCCCAGCGAAGCATGAATGACCGGCGTCTCGGGATCGAGCGCGGTGCGCATGTCCGTGACGACAGGCAATTCCTGATAGTCGATCGCCACCGCTTCGGCAGCGTCTTCGGCGGCGGCGCGGCTGGTGGCCACGACCGCCACGACCGCCTCGCCCTGCCAGCACACCTTTTCGACCGCCATCGCGCGCTGCGGCGCCGATTTTAGCCCTTTGAGATGTGAGAGCACGCCGACCCACGGCGTGATGACGGCGGCGAGCTCCTCGCCGGTGACGACCGCAATCACGCCCGGCATTTTCTTCGACGCGCTCGTATCGATCGCGATAATCCTGGCGTGGGCATAGGCTGAGCGGACGAACACCGCATGCGTCATCCGCGGCAGTTCGAGATCGCTGACATAGAGCCCACGTCCCTGCAGCAACCGGTCGAGGTTCGGCCGCGGCACGGTCTTGCCAATGTAAGAGTTGGGCCGGTCGAGTTCCGACAAAGTTTGCTGGTTGGCTGCAGGCTTGCTCATGCGCGGCTCTTGTTCATTTGGCGCGCTTTGGCGGTGGCTTCGACCGCGTCAACAATGGCCTGATAGCCGGTGCAGCGGCAGTAGTTGCCTGAGAGATGTTCGCGGATCCGCTCCCGGTCCGGCGCGTCTTCGCTTTTAAGCAGGTCCTGCGCGGTAATCAGCATGGCCGGGGTGCAGAAGCCGCACTGCAACGCGTTACGTTCGCGAAAGGCGGCCTGAAGGTCCGATATCTCGCCGGAGTCCGACAAGCCCTCGATGGTCTCCACGGACGCCTCGTTGGCCTGCACCGCGAGCATCAAGCAGGAACGAACGATCTCGCCATTCACGCGGATGGTGCAAGCGCCGCACACGCCGTGCTCACACCCCACATGCGTGCCGGTCAGCTTGAGATGTTCCCGCAAAAAATCGGCAAGATTGATCCGCGGCGAAATCAGCGCTTCGACGCGCTCGCCGTTAACCTCAAGCGAAATGGGATGCGCTGCCGTTGTGCCGGCTCCCAAGGTTGCGGAACTCCCCGTGCTTTTTCCAAGGATTAGACGGGGCGGCCCGTCAAAGGTCAAGTTTGTTTATCGAACGATTATTTCTGATGACTCGCGTTTCCGATATCGGCCATAATGCGGGCAAACGATTTGATACGTCTTTCGGGAGCCAACGCACGATGAAATTGGGTTTCTTCACCATGCCGATCCATCCGATCGAGAAGAATTGGCGGGTTTCGCTCCGGCAAGATCGCGAAGCGTTTGTTCTGGCCGACGAACTCGGCTTTACCGAGGCCTATGTCGGCGAGCATGTCACGGACAAGGCCGAAAACATCACCTCCTGCGTGGCGTTCCTGGCCTGGATTGCGGCGGCGACCAAACAGATCAAGCTCGGCACCGGCACCATCAACATGCCGAACACCCATCCGGCGGCGACCGCCGCGAGCCTCGCCATGCTCGACCACATGCTGGACGGGCGGCTGATCTTCGGCATCAGCCCCGGCGGGCTTCTGTCGGATGCCGAACTATTCGGCAATCTCGACGCCAACCGCAATGAGATGTTCCTGGAGGCGATCAACCAGGTACTGGAGATCTGGGCCAGCGAGCCGCCCTACAACATCAAGGGCAAATACTGGAACATCTCGGTCGAACGCACCTTAATGGCCGATATCGGGCAAGGCTTCATCGCCAAACCCTTGCAACGTCCGCATCCGCCGATCGTCGTCACCGCCGTGGCGCCGTTCTCCAAGGGCGTCACCGAAGCGGCCGTTCGCGGCTGGGAACCGATCTCGGCGAATTTCTTGATGCCGGCCTGGGTGAAGAGCCACTGGCCGAAATACGTCGAAGGCTGCGAACGTGGCGGGCGCCCGGCCGATCCGGCCAACTGGCGCGTTGCCAAAAGCGTGTTCGTGGCGAAAGACGCGGCCACCGCCAAGGCCTATGCGACCGATCCCGACGGCCCTTACGCTTTCTACTATCGATCGCTCTTCACCAAACTGAAGAAGAACGGCCGCATCGAACTTTTCAAGACCCGCCGCGATCAGCCCGACGACGAGGTGACGCTGGAATCGATCTGCGACAAGCTCGTCATCCACGGCACGCCGGAAAGCGTGGCCGACCAGCTGCTGGCATTTCAGGAAGAGGTAGGCACCTTCGGCACGCTGCTTTATGCCGGCAAAGACTGGAAGGACCGCGAACTCGGTCGGCAATCGATGATCCTGATGGCGGAAAAAGTTCTGCCGCGCGTCAATGCAGGGATGGGGAAGTAGCGAGCGCGGCAGAGTCCCTCATCCTGAGGAGCGGCCTCTTGGACGCGTCTCGAAGGATGAGGCCTCATGGTTCGAGACGGCGCGAAGCGCGCCTCCTCACCATGAGGATTTGCTCAGTCCGTGATTTCTCTAAACCAGCGCCTTCACCGGAGGCTTTCGCGCTTCCTCCTTCGCGCCGAACACGCTGGCAAAACCAGCAAGAAACGCATCGACGGCGTCGCTGATCATCTGCTCCTTGCTTTCCAGCACCGGCGCTTCGTAGATGAATTTGCGGACGCCGTAATAGAAAATGCCGCTGTGAAACACCCAGGCCATTTCGATCTCGGCCGCGCTCGGCCTGCTTTGCGCCGACAATCCCACCTCATGCCGGCATTCGCGGATGATGCGGGATAAGATCTTGTCGCGGACAATGCCGACATAGGAGCGGTTGATCTCGAGCCCCTTCAGGCCGGAATAAAAATAGATGCGCAGCCAGGTGCGGCTGAAGATCACGCCGGTGTAGGCCTCGTAGAATTCCTTCAGGCGTTCAGGAAGAGGCCGCGTGCGGTCGGCAAGCAGTTTCTCCCATCCGTCGCCCAGCGGTTCGAGATAGACCGTGCGATAGACTTCCTTGATCAGGTCGTCCTTGCTCGGGAAATAGCGATAGAGCAACGGCTGCGTCACGCCCAGCCGCCGCGCCAGTGCGCGCGTCCCGCCGCCAAATCCTTCCTCTGCGAAGAACTCGGTCGCCTTGGCCACGAATTCCTGGCGGCGATCGTCGGGCGACAATCGCTTCTGCTTGACCCGTACCCGCTTGGTGGTGGCTTTCTTGCTCATGAGCCGGCCGGTACCGCAAATCGCCCGAAACCGCCGCCGAGAAACAATAGCGGCTCCTGCTTGTTGTAGGCGTAGGCCTCGACAGCGCCGAGAAAGATCACATGGTCGCCGCCATAATAGCGGTTGGCGGCGCGGCATTGAAAACAGGCGACGCTGCCCGCGAGCAGCGGCGCGTTGCCGAGCCCCGGTTTCCAGTCGACGCCGGTGAACCGGTCGACCGTGGACTTCGCGAAGGTCGTGGCCAACGCCTGTTGCGAGGCGCCGAGCACATTGACCGCAAAGTGGCTCGCGTTCTGGAAGATCGGCAAGCCTTGCGAATACATCCCCAAGCTCCACAGCACGAGCGGCGGATTGATCGAGACCGAGGCAAAGGAGTTGCAGGTCAGCCCGTAGGGTTTGCCGTCGTCCGCCATCGCCGTGATGATGGTGACGCCGGTGGCAAAGGTGCCGAGCGCGTTGCGAAAATCCCTGGGGTCCAGCGCCGAACTGCCGCTTGAAAGCTCATTGGCGGTCTCGGGCTCCGGCACGTGCGTTGGCTTGTCGTTCATCGTCTCACAGCGTCAGGTTTTCGGAAGGCAGGCCAAGCGCGACCCGCCCGTAATTGGTGCCCGCCGCATCGAA
>DATHPL010000466.1:0-11478 GCA_035483915.1 Bradyrhizobium sp. | reverse complement strand
TGTTGCAGGCGCTCGAGCCGGATGTCGCCGGCGCGCCGGTGCTTCTGATCGACGAACTCGATCGCGCGGATGAGGCATTCGAGGCCTATCTGCTGGAGATCCTGTCCGACTTCCAGATCACGATTCCCGAATTCGGCACCGTGAAGGCGCCGCAGCCGCCGATCGTGATCATCACTTCAAACCGTACCCGCGAAATCCACGACGCCCTGAAGCGGCGATGTCTCTATCACTGGGTCGATTATCCCAACGCCGAGCGGGAGCTTGCGATCGTGAAATCGCGCGTGCCCGGCATTTCCGCGAAGTTGTCGCAGCAGGTGGTGCGCTTCGTGCAGGCGCTGCGGCATCAGGATTTCTATAAGTCGCCGGGTGTTGCCGAAACGCTCGACTGGGCCAACGCGCTTACCGAACTCGATGCGCGCTCGCTGACGCCGGAAGTGATCGGCGACAGCCTGGGTGCGCTGCTCAAATACCAGGACGACATCGCCCGCTTGCAGGGCGAGACGTTACAAAAAGTTTTGAAGGAAGCGACGAGCGAGAATTGATCGCGCGCCGACGAGGTCTCGAACCGATGACCATCGATCACCTTTCATCGCCTGCCGGCCGGGCGGCTGACAACATCATCGGCTTTGCTCGTGCGTTGCGTACGGCGGGCGTTCCGGTCGGGCCGGGCGCGGTCATCGACGCCGTGAACGCGCTTCAACTCGTCGACATCGGCAACCGTGCCGATGTATTCGCGACGCTTCAGGCGATCTTCGTCAAGCGCCACGAGCATGCGCTGATTTTTGCGCAGGCATTCGATTTGTTCTTCCGCGCCGCCGACGATTGGAAGCAGATGCTGGATTCGGTGCCGCTGCCTGATCAGGCGAGGAAAAAGCCGCCGCCGGCCTCGCGCCGCGTCCAGGAGGCGTTCTCGCAAAGCCAGATCACGGAGACGCCGCAAGCGAAAGCAGAAGAGATCCGGCTTTCGGTTTCCGACAAGGAGATCCTGCAGAAGAAGGATTTTGCGCAGATGACCGCGGCCGAGATTGCCGAAGTCACGCGCGCCATCACGGACATGAAACTGCCGCAGGCGGAATTGCGTACCCGTCGCTACCGTCCCGACGCACGCGGTTTGCGGTTCGACATGCGCCGTACCCTGCGCGGATCGCTCCGCACCGGCGGCGACATCGTCGATATCTACAGGCTAGGGCGGATCGAGAAGCCGGCGCCGATCGTGGCGCTGCTCGATATCTCCGGCTCGATGAGCGAATATACCCGCTTGTTCCTGCACTTTCTGCATGCCATTACCGATGCGCGCAAGCGCGTCTCGGTGTTTCTGTTCGGCACCCGCCTGACCAATGTGACGCGCTCCTTGCGCGCGCGTGACCCCGACGAGGCGCTGGCAAGCTGCTCCTCGGCGGTGGAGGACTGGGCGGGTGGGACACGGATTGCGACCTCGCTCCATACCTTCAACAAGCTCTGGGGACGGAGGGTGCTCGGTCAGGGCGCGATCGTGCTGTTGATTTCCGACGGGCTCGAGCGCGAGGCGGACACGCGCCTTGCCTTTGAAATGGACAGGTTGCACCGTTCCTGCCGTCGCCTGATCTGGCTTAACCCGCTACTTCGGTATGGTGGCTTTGAGCCCAAGGCGCAGGGCATCAAAATGATGCTGCCGCACGTTGACGAATTCCGCCCGGTGCATAATTTGAAGTCCATCGAAGGGCTGATCGAGGCGCTTTCGTCGATGCCGCAAACGCATCACCGTAGCCTGATCCGACCCGCAGCTTGAACGAAGAACCAGCGAGGCTTCCATGCTTGACCGCGACGAAGACATTCTGAAAGCCGCTGAGGACTGGCAGAAGGCCGGCCACGGTGTGGCACTGGCCACCGTCGTTGAAACCTGGGGTTCGGCGCCACGGCCGGCCGGCTCCAATCTCGTGATCAACGACGATGGGACTTTCCTGGGCTCGGTTTCCGGTGGCTGCGTCGAGGGTGCCGTCGTCACCGAGGCGCTGGACGTGATCGCCAGCGGCGAACCCAGGACGCTCGAATTCGGCGTCGCGGACGAGACCGCCTGGAATGTCGGCCTGTCCTGCGGCGGTACGATCCGCGTGTTTGTCGAGAAAGTTGGCTAATTGTGAAACTGGCGACCCTGAAGGAACTGAACGCTGAGCGCGCCGCGCGACGGCCGGTGATTGTGGTCACCGATACCGCCAGTGGCGAGCAGCGGCTGGTCAAGGCCGCCGATTTCGCCGCCGATCCCTTGCGTGCCGAGCTTTCCAAGCAATTGCGCATGGGCAAGAGCGCCAATGTCGAAGTCGGCGGCAAGAAGCTGTTTCTCAATGTTTATGCGCCGACCGCGCGCATGGTGATCATTGGCGCGGTTCATATCAGCCAGGCGCTGGCGCCGCTGGCGCGCTCGCTCGGATATGATGTGACGGTGGTCGATCCGCGTACGGCCTTTGCAAGCCCCGAGCGCTTCCCCGATGTGCCCTTGATTGCCGAATGGCCCGACGTCGCGCTGCCGCCGCTTAACATCGATCATTACACGGCATTTGTCGCGCTGACGCATGATCCGAAAATCGACGACCCGGCCCTGTTACATGCCTTCGCGCGCGACTGCTTCTATATCGGCGCACTCGGTTCGCGTAAGACGCACGCCAAGCGCGGCGAGCGGTTGAAGGGGCAGGGCGCGACCGACGCCGATATCGCGCGCATCCATGCACCGATTGGGCTTGCGATCGGCGCGGTCTCGCCGTCCGAGATCGCAGTGTCGATCATGGCCGAGATCACCGCGAGCTTGCGGATGGGACAAGACAAAGAAGCTGCGGCATGAAATTCGGCCCTGCCAGTCCGGCTGATGCGATCGGTGGCGTCACCGTCCACACCCTGCGTCAGGGCTCGCTGGTGCTTAAAAAAGGCACCACGATTGGCCCGGCAGAGGTCACGGCGCTGAACCGGGCCGGCGTCAAGGAAATCGTGGTGGTGCGGCTTGAGGAAGGCGACGTCTCGGAGGACGTTGCGGCCGCCGGCATCGCGCAGGCGGTTGCCGGCACCGGCATCAATGTGGAACGCGCCTTCACCGGCCGCGCCAATCTGTTCGCCGCCAAAGCCGGCGTGCTGGTGGTGGACCGCGCGGCGGTCGACCGCATCAACGGCGTCGACGAAGCGATCACCTTTGCAACGCTGTCGGCATTCAAGCCGGTGGTCGAAGGCGAGATGGTTGCGACCGTGAAGCTCATCCCGTTCGGGGTCGAGGCCAGCTTGCGCGATGCGGCGGTCGAGGCGGCCAAGGGCGGCGCGCTGCGGATCGCGCCTTATGTCATCAAGCGCGTCGGCGTGATCTCTACTTTGTTGCCGGGGCTCGCGCCGAAGGTCGTGGACAAAACGATCAGGGTCACCGCGGAGCGGCTGGCGCCTGCGGGCGCAGCCATCATCGCCGAGCGCCGCGTGCCGCACGACGAGACCGCGCTGAAGGCGGCGATGAAGGAATTGCTCGGACTTGGCGCGCAACTCGTGATCGTGTTTGGCGCTTCCGCGATCGCCGACCGGCGCGACGTGATCCCGGCGGCGCTCACGGGTATCGGCGGCATGATCGATCATTTCGGCATGCCGGTCGATCCAGGCAATCTGCTGTTGATCGGCAAGGCCGGAAACATTCCGGTGCTTGGCGCGCCCGGCTGCGCGCGTTCGCCGGTGGAAAACGGCTTCGACTGGGTGCTGATGCGCCTGCTTGCGGGACTCAAGGTGACCCGCACCGAGCTGACGGGAATGGGCGTCGGTGGGCTGTTGATGGAAATCGTGACACGGCCACAGCCGCGCGAAATCCTTGAGGCCGACGGCAACCGGCATGTCAGCGCGGTCGTGCTGGCCGCGGGCCGCTCGACCCGGATGGGTGGTCCGAACAAGTTGTTGGCCGAACTTGACGGTCAAAAGCTGGTCCGGATCGTCACCGAGCAGGCGCTCGCCTCGAAGGCCAAGGACGTCATCGTCGTCACTGGCCATCAGGCCGAACTGGTCGAGAAGGCGCTTGCCGGGCTTGAGGTGAAATTCGTCCGCAATCCGGATTTCGCGCATGGCCTTGCGAGTTCGGTGAAGGCCGGCATATCGGTGGTGCCCAAGCAGGCGGACGGCGCCGTGGTCTGTCTCGGCGACATGCCGATGATCTCGGCCGATTTGATCGACCGCCTGATCGACGCCTTCGCGCCGGATCGCGGCAATTTGATTGCGGTCCCCGTCAGCGACGGCCGGCGCGGCAATCCCGTGTTGTGGTCGCGCCGCTTCTTCAACGAATTGATGACGCTCGATGGCGATGTCGGCGCCCGTCATCTCATTGCCAAACATAATGAAGCGGTGGCGGAAGTCCCGGTCGAGGGGGAGGGCGCCTTTCTCGATATCGACACACCGCAAGCGCTGGAAGCCGCGCGCGGCGGTTAGACATCAAACGGCGAATACCGCGCCCACGCCACGTCCGCCAATTTTTTCGATCTCTACTCTTCATTCACCAACTGGAAACGTCCTCTCCTTAGATTTCCGCTCGCTTGGAATGGGGGAGGGGTCCTTTGATCGTTTCGACTGCTGTCGCGCGGCGACGCGCGCTATTTGTGCTTGCCTTCACGCTTGTGGTCGGTGTCTCACGTTTCGTGACAGAAAGCCGTGCCGCCGGCGCCTTCGCGATCGGCAAATGCGGCGCCTATGGGCAGGCCTATGACTATCCGGCCGAAAACGCCGCACGCGCTGCCGCGCTGAAACAATGCAGCGGTGACTGCAAAGCGGTCACCATGAAGCGCGCTTGTGCCGCGTTTTCCGTCGACATGGCCAATCCCTGCGGTGCCCACGGCTATGCGGTGAAGCCGCACATTTCGAGTTCGCTCAACGAAGCAACCCGCGAATGCTACAAATACGGCGGCAAGGAATGCGTGATCCGCGCCTGGGCCTGCGACGCCAAGGGGTGATACGACAGGCGTCGCAATAGCATCGGCGCGAAAATCTTGCTCTAACATGACGGGTTTTGGGATCCTTCGCGGATTCGAAATCACGTCCTTTGGAGCCATCGATGCAATTCGACACCAAGATCGCGGTCGTGATCCGGGCCGATCTCGAAGCCTGGCAAAAGCTGAACGTGGCTGCCTTTCTCGCTGGCGGCATCGCGGCTGCGTTTCCGGAATGCATCGGCGAGCCATATGTGGACGGTTCAGATACGCGCTATCTATCGCTGATCGGACAGCCGATCCTGATCTATGGCGCCGATCGCGCGGCGCTTTCCCGCGCGCTGGAGCGGGCGTTGGTGCGCAACGTGACTCCGGCCGTCTATACTGAAGACATGTTCAGGACCACGCATGACGCTGCCAACCGCGAGGTGGTGAGGGCGGTCGCCCGTGCCGATCTCAATCTTGTGGGAATTGCCATGCGCGCCGAGCGTAAGGTGATCGACAAGGTCGTCGATGGCTTGAAATTCCACAGCTGACGCGTGACGTGACCGACCCGGCGAAAGAGAAGCAGCGCTACGCTTGTTTGGCGAGGAGATTATCGACCCCGACCCCGTCGCGTTCTTCGATGATCTCGGCAATCCATCGCCGGTGACAATGCTGGTGGTCGCGCTCATAGCAGAGGATGCAAACGGGGCCGGATTTCTTCACGAGTGCAGACAACTCGTCCAGTTCTTCCTTGGCCTGGGGCGTCTTGAGGTGCTTCGCATAGATCTTATGCAACGTCTCGTATTGGCCGGCACGCGCGGCCAGCCGTCCCTCCTTCGGCGTGCCGAGCCCGCGCAAATGCACGTAAGCGATGCCGCGCTCGTCGAGACCTGCGGCCAGCTGGCTTTTTGAAAAGCCGGGGCGGCGCGAAGAGGCAACAGCCCGAACATCGACGAGCAATTTCACGCCGGCCTGCTCAAGCTCATCGAGCACGGATTGGGCTGGCGTCTGCTCATAGCCGATGGTGAAAAGCGTCTTGCGTCTGGCCACGGCCTAACGTCCTGGTTAGCTGACGCGTGCGATCAGTTCCATCGCACCGGCAGGCGCGCGAATCTTCCCCTCGTGGATCACGTAAGCAAAGACATCGCGAGGCATTTTCTTTGGTTTCGTATCATCGACGCGCGGAAGGTCGTCGGGTTCGCCGCCTTCCGCCCACAACTGCAACCGCTTCGCCCAGGCATCGAGTTGTTTCGGCGGGTAGCAGGTCTTGATCTCGTCATCTCCCTTCTGCAGCCGCGCATAAACGAAATCACTGGCGACGTCCGCAATCGCCGGATATTTGCCGTGCTCGGCAAACACCACGGGCGTTTCGAACTTCCGGATCAGCGCCACGAAGTCAGGCACGCAAAAGCTGTCATGTCGCACCTCGACCACATGCCGCAAATGCCGGCCCTCAAGTTCGCGCGGCAAGAGTTCAAGGAATTTGCCGAAATCCGCTTCGTCGAATTTCTTGGTCGGCGCAAACTGCCAGAGCACTGGGCCGAGGCGATCGCCGAGTTCGAGCACGCCGGAATCGTAAAACCGCTTCACGGAATCGCCGGCCTCCGCCAGCACGCGGCGGTTGGTGGCAAAACGCGGGCCTTTCAGCGAGAACACAAAGCCGTCGGGCACCTCGCGCGCCCACTTGCGAAAACTCTCCGGCTTCTGCGAACCGTAATAGGTGCCGTTGATCTCGATCGAGGTGAGTTTCGAAGCCGCGTATTGCAGCTCTTTGGCCTGGACAAGCTTTTCGGGGTAGAACACGCCGCGCCAGGGCTCGAAGGTCCAGCCGCCGATGCCGATGAAGATACGGCCGGATTTCCCGGCGGTTTTGGAGGCGGGGGCTTTGCTCACAGATGATCTCGCTCTTGGGCACGTAAAGGGGGGGCTGGCAGCCGAAGCGTAGTCAAACCGGTCCGCGTTGGCCAGTTCGCGTGCCGGGCAAATCGAGCCCCTTGTAAAACGGGCAATCGTTCCTATCTGGCTCCTAACGGCGACGTTGATGCTTCATAGCTCCGGCGCTGGGACGACCACGAAATAGCTCGGCTGCGCCGGATGTACGCGCGCCATCTGTTCGTGGTCGTTGGCATTTTTGGGGATGGTTTCGCCCCAAAAAGCGTTGTTCCCGGCCGTTCCCTTGGCTCCCATCCTGCGATCGGATATACGCTGGCGTCATGAATGACGCTTTGCAAATGGGGGCCGGGAGTCCAACCCAAGTCGTTGGTTTACCTAAGCTTTCTGTCGTTATCCCGACCTTCAATGAACGGGACAATGTCACCACGCTGTTTCGGCGGCTGGAAAAGACGCTTGCCGGCATCCCGTTCGAAGCCATCTTTGTCGACGACAATTCGCCTGACGGCACCTGGCAGGTCCTGCGCGCGCTCTCGCGCGAGGACGGTCGCGTGCGCTGCATCCGGAGGATCGGACGGCGCGGCCTGTCCGGCGCCTGCATCGAGGGCATCCTGGCCTCGAGCGCGCCGTGCGCGGCGGTGATCGACGCCGACTTGCAGCACGACGAAACGCAACTGCCGAAGATGCTCGCGCTGCTGCAAGGTGGCGAATTCGATCTCGTGATCGGCAGCCGCTACATCGAGGGCGGCAGCGCGGACAGTTTCAACCGCCACCGGGCGGGCGCCAGCGCACTCGCGACCGAAGTCGCCAAGCGCGCGTTGAAGGTTGAGGTCGCCGATCCCATGAGCGGCTTCTTCATGATCCGCCGCGACCGCTTCGAAGAACTCGCGTCACAATTGTCCACGCAGGGCTTCAAGATTCTGCTGGATGTGGTGGCGACCGCCCACGGCGCGCTCCGCATCAAGGAAATTCCATACACCTTCGGCTCGCGGCTGCATGGCGAAAGCAAGCTCGACTCCATGGTGGCGCTGGATTTTCTGGGGCTGGTGCTCGCAAAACTCACCCACGATGTGGTGTCGCTGCGGTTTTTGCTGTTTGCGATGGTCGGCTCGCTCGGGCTTGTCGTGCATTTGGCAGCGCTCTATGTAGCGCTCGAGATTTTCCACGTGCCGTTTGCGGGAGCGCAGGCCTGTGGCGCGCTATGCGCGATGACCAGCAACTTCATCCTGAATAATTTCCTCACCTACCGGGACCAGCGGCTGAAAGGCTTTGCGATCCTGCGCGGCCTATTGTTGTTCTATCTCGTTTGCAGCGTCGGACTCTTCGCCAATGTCGGCGTGGCGTTCTCGGTCTACGATCAGCAACCGATCTGGTGGCTTGCAGGTGCGGCCGGCGCGCTGATGGGCGTGGTCTGGAATTACGCGATGTCCGGACTGTTCGTCTGGCGCAAGCGATGAACCCTTCATGAGTCCGGCAGAAGCTCGGCTCGTTCGCAACACCATCCTGACTGTCGTGGCTCTCGTCTTGCTGCGGCTGGTCGGCGCGGCCTGGACGCCGCTGACCTTCGACGAAGCCTATTACTGGATCTGGTCGAAGAATCTCGCCTTCGGCTATTACGATCACCCGCCCGGCGTTGCGCTGGTGATCCGCCTCGGCACCATGATCGCCGGCGATACCGAGCTTGGCGTGCGGCTGGTGTCGATCCTGCTCGCGCTGCCGATGAGCTATGCCGTCTATCGCACGGCCGAAATTCTGTTCGGCGGGAGGCAGCTGGCGGCCAACGCCACCATTCTTCTGAACGTCACGTTGATGGCGGCGGTCGGTACCCTGATCGTCACGCCGGATTCACCGCTTCTGGTCGCTTCCAGCTTTGTGCTGTTTTTTCTCGCCAAGGTGTTGGAGAGCGGCCGTGGCGTATGGTGGCTCGCGGTTGGCGCTGCCGCGGGCGCAGCGCTGGCATCGAAATACACTGCAATGTTCTTTGGGCCGGCGATCCTGATCTGGCTGATCAGCGTTCCCAAGCTCAGGCGATGGCTGCTCTCGCCGTGGCTGTATCTCGGCGGGCTAACGGCGTTGATGGTTTTTTCTCCCGTCATTTTCTGGAACGCCGAGCACGGTTGGGTTTCCTTCATCAAGCAGCTTGGCCGCGGCGAGGTCACAAGTTTCAAGCTCTCGTTCATCGGCGAACTGATCCCGACCCAGATTGCATTTGCGACACCGCTGGTTTTCATTCTCGGTGCGATGGGCCTCTATGCGCTGATGCGGCGCGAAGGCGGCGCGCTCGCGTCGCGCGCGCTGATCAGCGCGATGTTCTGGATCATCACACTCTATTTCCTCTGGCATTCGCTGCATGCCCGCGTCGAAGCAAACTGGTTTGCGCCGGTTTATCCGGCGCTCGCGATCGCCGCCGCGGTCGCCGCCAACCTGACACAGTGGGAGCGAGTGTCGCAACGCGTGGCGGATTTCTGCCTGCGCTGGGCTTCGCCCGTCGGCATTTTGATGTTTGCGGCTCTGATCGTGCAAGCCAATACGGGCGTGCTATCAGGCTTTCGCCGCGATGCGACGGTTCGCAGCGTCGGCGTCGGCTGGCCGGCGCTCGCCGCCGAGATCGAGGCCACGCGGGCGCGCGTCGGTGCATCTTGCGTGCTGGCGCCCGATTACGGCACGGCAAGCTGGCTCACCTTTTATCTTCCGAAGGATACCTGTGTGGTGCAGCCGACCCAGCGCATCCGCTGGGTCAACATGGCCGAACCCGATCCGGCCAAACTGTCGGGCAAGCTTCTGTGGGTTGACGAAGTGCGTGCCAACCTCCAGCCATACGTGACTGACACGTTCGCGAAGATAGAGAGGGTCGGTGAATTCAAGCGCATGCGCGGGCCGCTCGTGATTGAAACCTACGGGCTCGATCTCGTCGACGGGGCGAAGCAAGCGGTGCTCGACAATTCGCCGCCGCCGGAGTTGCAATAGAGGCGTGCGATCGCTCGCGTAAATATGGCGGATTCAAGGAAAGCGAATTGCGAAGAACCACGGCCCTTTACGGGTTCTTCCGCCGCAAATCCGTACCATTTCGGGACTGCCTCACAACTGCCGCGCACTTAATCGCCATTTAACTAAAACTTGCCTTAATGCCGTCCCGCGCCTCTGCGAAATGCTGCCGGTGAGTTCGGCGGACGATCGTACTGGCCGCCGTTCGAAGGTGCCCGCGCCGTGCACCTTGGAGCGGCGGTTATTGGGGGAGACGAGGTGGAACCAGTCCGGATGCAAGGCGAATGACTGTCAGTGTAGTTGCGTGTTACGAGTTCGCGGCACCCACTCTTAAGAGACCAGCCCGCAAAGTGACCTCGCAGAGTCTGTTCACTGCATCAGCAGTGATCGGACTCGTGATCGGTTGCGGCTGGACGGTTTACGCCAATATTTTTGCGGCCAGCCCTTATCCAGAACTTGGCGGCACCAGTTTCGATGCGCCGGTCGCGCGCCGTTTCGTCGACCTTTCCGTCCACAGTGTTGCGCGGATTGAGCCTCCGACGGTTGAAGCGCCGGAAGCCGTAGCGGCCGAGCCCGCGCTTTCCTTCCTTGATCGTTTCGCCGCCGCTTCGCCGCAAGGCGTCGCGCCCGCGCCCGTGCCTGAAGAACCCGTGAAGCTCGCGGTAGCGCCGAAGCCCGAACCTCTGAAGCTCGCTGAAG
Source organism: Bradyrhizobium sp. (assembly GCA_035483915.1). GTDB lineage: Bacteria > Pseudomonadota > Alphaproteobacteria > Rhizobiales > Xanthobacteraceae > Bradyrhizobium. The sequence continues at coordinate 1,009 of DATHPL010000466.1, read as the reverse complement.
CGCCCAGAGCAAAGGAGACGGCGCGAGAGACACCGAAGGAGCCGTCAAAGGAGGCTGCGAAGTTTCAGCTCGCGTCGGTTTCGCCGGCGGCGCAGCCGGCCGATCCTCCGCAAGGCGGCGTCTCCAAGATCCGCGAGATGGCGCAGCGCGCGAAAAATGCAATCCTGTCGCTTGGCTCCGGCGAGCGTCAATCGATCGTCGACAAGCTATGGGGCAAGGAGCCGTCTTCGCGTAATCCGGTTTTGGCTTATGCTTCCGCCGATGCCAGCGCCACTGTGAATGTCACCGGCAGCGTCGGCCGCGAGCAGAATCCGATGCTCGGTGGCTCGCCGCCTTACGATCGCGACACCGCCGTCTACGACATCACCGCGCACACGGTGTATCTGCCCGACGGCACCAAGCTCGAGGCGCATTCCGGCCTGGGATCAAATCTCGACGATCCGCACTCCTCACGCGTTCGCATGCGCGGCGTGACGCCGCCGCATATCTACACGCTGAAGCCGCGCGAGTCGTTGTTTCACGGCGTAGCGGCGTTGCGGCTGACGCCGGTCGGCGGCGAGGACGCCATTTACGGCCGCGAAGGCCTGCTCGCGCATTCCTTCATGCTCGGGCCGAACGGCGATTCCAACGGTTGTGTCTCGTTCCGCGACTACAATGCCTTCCTCAGCGCCTACCACAACCAGGGTATCCGCAAACTCGCCGTCGTCGCGCGGGTGGATTAAGCGGGCAGGGCTTCGACTTCAAGGGCTTTGTCCACTTTCGATTGATTTCCGCTTTCGGTTTTTAGGACGTGTCGGTAGTGTCGCTCGCATGTCCGAGCCAGACTTTCAGCCGACACTCACCGGCCCCAACATCACCATCAGACCGATCAGACAGGACGATTGGGCGGAGCTATATGCAGCCGGCTCCGATCCGAAGATTTGGGAAGTGCATCCGGTTTCCACCCGATACACCGAGCCTGAGTTTCGAAAATTCTTCGACGGTGCAGTCGCTTCCAAAATGGGCTTTG